>NZ_MTQB01000026.1:0-54293 GCF_001974855.1 Pseudoalteromonas sp. SK18
GATTATATCAACGGATATTACAACAACGTTAGGCCACATCATTATAATGCTGGTTTAGCGCCAAATGAATCTGAGGTTAGATACCAAGATTCTAAAACTGTGGCCAAAATTAGTTGACCACTACAAACCAAATTATATATTGAACAAGGTCGAGTCGACTTTTCTACAGTAATAGAGAGCTTTATAACTAACCCTGATGACTTTTTGAAAAGTGATTTGCCAATATATAATATTGTTTTAGGGGCGGTGTGTTTAGCCAATAGCTATAAAATAAATAACTTGGAGGACTTAAAGCCGTTAAGACTTATTCTGGTGTCGGGTTACACCTACGGCACTAGAAAGCAACTCAATGAAGAAAACGGTTTTAATATCGAGCTGAAGGCTCAAAATCACTATAGTGCAATTAAAGCCCTTCAATATAAAAGAGCCGATTGTGTACTCGCCTATCAATCACCCACTTTGGTCGAAACAGAAAAACACCCTAATTTAGAGCTAACGTTTTATAAAATTAATGAATTCCCTGTGTACCTATTTTTAAACAAGCAGGTTGAAAATTCACAGTCTGTTATGGAAATAATTAATAAACATATCCGTTAGCTCATCAATACCATTTTAATAAGAATAAGCTTGAATTACTTATTACTTTGAAAAAGCCGTAATTAGATTAAATATCAAATTACGGCTTTTCTATTAGCGCAGTTGGCTGTCTTTACTACCACGGCGGTTAAACGCGTTAGCATTACTTGGTAGCCCTTCTAATTCTGCTTGGCATGAAATGCAGTAGCGTACGCCTGGTAACGCTAACCTTCTTGCTTGTGGTATTCTCTCGTCACACTCATCACAAAGCTCAGCGCTCGCTCCTGAAATTAGGTTGTTTCTTGCGTATTGCACTGCATCATTAACACTTGCATCTATTTGATCTTGAATTGCGCCATCTCGCGCCCATCCACTTGCCATAAATCCTCCTCATTCTTTGGAAGTTTTATATAGGTTAACAAATAGAATATTTATAAGCCCTGAATAAAAAATACAGATACTTTTCATTAGTTCTTTTAAGAGCTTGGATAATACTTGAGTGGAAATCGTGATTTTAGGCTTTGATAAACCTAAACATTTAATTAATAAAGGTATTTTATAGACGAGCGTAAAGCTACTTGAAGATATAGTTTTTAATCTTAATAACACATACCTACTTTAGAAAAAGTAAGTGGCGTCCCCAAGGGGATTCGAACCCCTGTTACCGCCGTGAAAGGGCGGTGTCCTAGGCCTCTAGACGATGGGGACGCAGAAATTGGTTTGCAAATAACCGATTTGCTATTTCTGCGTAAGATGAGCCGAGCCTGCGAGGCGAATGGCATTATCTTCTCAGAAACATTTTCTGTGTCACTAGGACAACTGAAAGTTTAGACTCGGTTCAGACGAGCTTTAACAACACTACCCTACTATATAATAGTAAGTGGCGTCCCCAAGGGGATTCGAACCCCTGTTACCGCCGTGAAAGGGCGGTGTCCTAGGCCTCTAGACGATGGGGACACTAAAAAAGTGTCATTAGGACAACTGAAAGTTTAGACTCGGTTCAGACGAGCTTTAACAACACTACCCTACTAAATATTAGTAAGTGGCGTCCCCAAGGGGATTCGAACCCCTGTTACCGCCGTGAAAGGGCGGTGTCCTAGGCCTCTAGACGATGGGGACACTAAAAAGTGTCACTAGGACAACTGAAAGTTTAGACTCGATTCAGACGAGCGTTAACAACACTACCCTACTATATAATAGTAAGTGGCGTCCCCAAGGGGATTCGAACCCCTGTTACCGCCGTGAAAGGGCGGTGTCCTAGGCCTCTAGACGATGGGGACGCAGAAATTGGTTTGCAAATCACTGATTTGCTATTTCTGCGCAAGATGAGCCGAGCCTGCGAGGCGAATGGCATTATCTTCTCAGAAACATTTCCTGTGTCACTAGGACAACTGAATGGTTTAACTCGTTTCAGGCGAGTTGCTTAATAACACTACACTTCCCTATTTAAAATAAGTAAGTGGCGTCCCCAAGGGGATTCGAACCCCTGTTACCGCCGTGAAAGGGCGGTGTCCTAGGCCTCTAGACGATGGGGACGCAGAAATTGGTTTGCAAATCACTGATTTGCTATTTCTGCGTAGGATGAGCCGAGCCTGCGAGGCGAATGGCATTATCTTCTCAGAAATATTTTCTGTGTCACTAGGACAACTGAATGGTTTGACTCGTTTCAGGCGAGCTGCTTAATAACACTGCACTTCCCTATTTAAAATAAGTAAGTGGCGTCCCCAAGGGGATTCGAACCCCTGTTACCGCCGTGAAAGGGCGGTGTCCTAGGCCTCTAGACGATGGGGACACAGAATATGTGTCACTAGGACAATTGATTAGTTAAACTCACATCCTGAGTTTTTAAGGTAATGGCGTAATAGTACAAATAAAGACTCGGGCTTTATGTGTTACGCTATTTTCTCGGTAAAACCGCCTTTAACTAAAAGTTAAGTGGCGTCCCCAAGGGGATTCGAACCCCTGTTACCGCCGTGAAAGGGCGGTGTCCTAGGCCTCTAGACGATGGGGACACAGAAAACTGCTACCCTAGGACAAACACTAAAAATTGGTGGAGCTATGCGGGATCGAACCGCAGACCTCTTCGCTGCCAGCGAAGCGCTCTCCCAGCTGAGCTATAGCCCCAACTTACTCAATACGCTCGGTGATAACCACGTCGTGTATCGCTTAGTGCGGGGCGCATTCTATGCACCCCCCAAAATAAAGTCAACAGTTTTTTGTGCGACATTATTTAAATGGTTTAATTTTCAACAAACTGGCTATCATACATGCAAAAAAGTAGATTTTCATAGTATTTAGTAACCATGAGTTACGTTAAGTGCGCCACATTTACGTTTGAGTTGAGAATAACGACTTTATAATACTAAAAGTACCTCTTAACATCAGACTCAAAGGGTATACATTTATATGCAAATTGAGTTACTACTGTTTTTTGCCTAAAACGGGTCAACTCTCTTCTTCCGTAACTGAGTTTATTAAGTACTATTTGTAAAGCTTAACTGTGATAAACAATAGCCACCTTGTTAAGATGAGTGGTTCAAATAACTGAAGAACATAATAGTAAACTCTTTTTACAATAAAGCGGGTGAGCTAAACCCAAAAGCTTTACTTTGATCATTTAGTTGTAAACCTGACTCGGTAAGTCAATTACCCCTAAATTAAATGAATTTTCACTCTTAAAGATCAACATAGCCCTATCTAGTGCATATAAATGTAGTTACATTAGCACCCAGCCAAGCATGCTTATTGTTCGTTTTATGTTGCCTTGTTGATAAAGTGAACACTATTTACATTGTATTGATTATAAAAGCTTCATTCAGCACATTTTTATCATTCAAGTGTTGACACATTTACAACTCTATCTATAATAGCGCCCCACAACAACGCAGCAATGTGATGTTGTTTAGATGCGGGTGATTAGCTCAGTTGGGAGAGCATCGCCCTTACAAGGCGAGGGTCACTGGTTCAAGTCCAGTATCACCCACCACATTTTGATGTGTCGTATCTAAATTCTATATGGGCCATTGCTCAATTAGAAAAGAGAGAACTACCGCTATTTAAAATAACGGTGAGGTTCACTGGTTAAAGTCCAGTACTATTTATTATAATAGTTGCGTTTGATTTATATGTGGGTGATTAGCTCAGTTGGGAGAGCATCGCCCTTACAAGGCGAGGGTCACTGGTTCAAGTCCAGTATCACCCACCACATATAAAACCAAAATTATATAAATAGTTGCATAGTTTAAATTGTAATATGGGTCGTTAGCTCAGTTACAAGAAATGAGAGCATCACCGCTATTTACACGTAACGGCGACGTTCACTGGTTAAAGTCCAGTACTATTAGCTTTTAATAGTCATGTTTTAAAGTTGTAATATGGGTCGTTAGCTCAGTTGGGAGAGCATCGCCCTTACAAGGCGAGGGTCACTGGTTCAAGTCCAGTACGACCCACCATTCCTAGAATGGTGCATATTGCAATATATCTAAATGGGTAATTAGCTCAGTTAGAAAATGAGAGCATCACCGCTATTTACAAGTAACGGCGACGTTCACTGGTTAAAGTCCAGTACTATTTATTTTAATAGTCGCGTTTTAATTTATATGTGGGTGATTAGCTCAGTTGGGAGAGCATCGCCCTTACAAGGCGAGGGTCACTGGTTCAAGTCCAGTATCACCCACCACATATAAAACTTATTATTATGTTAATAGTCATGTTGTAAATTTGTAATATGGGTCGTTAGCTCAGTTGGGAGAGCATCGCCCTTACAAGGCGAGGGTCACTGGTTCAAGTCCAGTACGACCCACCATTCTTAGAATGGTGCATATTACAAAAATATAAACCGTCCCGTATTACCCACCATTTAGATTTTCATTATCATCCACCCCTTAAGTTCAAGTTCAGTATTAATTACTACTTAGAAATTCGTTATCAAGCAATTTTTCGGTTTCAAAAAATCAGTATTACCAATCACATAGCAAAAATCTATCTTCCGAGTTTTATTATCTCCAAAATCATTTTGTTTAAACTTACTTTATTACGCTTGCTATTCATTTCCTTTAAATGAGTTTTTAGCTCTTTTAAGATAAAAATATAAACCTTTAGAATTAATTTGCTTTATAAGCTCTCATCTTCGAGGCTAATCTTTAAATTACCTTGTAAGCGTCTAAACTGTTGATTATAGTCTGTGTTAAATTCAATAACGCTTAAGCCAATGTCTAAAAATATTTTTAACGATGCAAAAATACTGATTGTAGAAGAGCAGCCTCTTGCTCAAAGCTACATGAAACAGTCGCTCGAAAAAATTGGCTTTGGACATATGCGTTTTGCAGATCATGCCTTAGCGGCAAAAGAACAATGCTTACATGAACAATTTGACTTGGTAATTTGCTCTTTTAATCTAAGTAAACGCCAAGATGGCTATCAGCTTTATGAAGAGTTACGGGCTAAAGCGTTAATTAAACACTCTACTGGGTTTATTTTTACATCTGCGGAAACGAGCGGAGAATTAGTACACAGTGTATTAGAACTTCAACCCGATGACTTTTTAGTAAAACCGTTTTCCGTACAAGAGTTAAGAGTGCGCATAGAACGTATTCTCAAACGTAAAAGCGACTTAAAAGCCATTTACACTTTAATTGATGACGACAACCAATCTAAAGCACTAAAACAAATTAATGCCCAACTTGAAAAAAGTAATAAATACAGCCCTATTCTACTTAGATTAAAAGGTAATATTTTACTGGCGTTAAAGCAAAACCAAGAAGCGAAAGACTTTTTTAAATCAGTTTTGAATATTCAAAAGTTTGCGTGGGCAAAAGTAGGATTAGTAGAAGCTTTAATCGCTAACAATGAGCATATTTTAGCTCAGCGTATGCTTAAAACAATGCTTGAACGTAATGAAACTCGACTTATAGCCTTAGACTTATTAGGCCGTTTAGAGATAAAACTAAACCAATTTGATTTAGCACAAGACTTTTTAAGTCAAGCGGCACATATTGCCCCGCGTAACATAGATCGTCAAAAATCATTGAACAGCGTATCGCTCATTAATAGAGATTATGAAACCAGCTACTTAACTCAAAAAGATATTGCCACTTACGCTAAGTACTCTATGCATGATAGCCCAGATATTTATTTAAATGCCGCTCGTGCTGGGATTGATTTTGCATTGACCACAGATCAAACTGACCAAATAAACAGGATATCTCGTCAAACAAATAAATATATCAATGAACTAAAAACACAGTTTCCAACCAGCAACGCACAAACCCAAATTGATGTACTTAATGCGCGCCTTTATTATTTAAAAGATGAACATAAAAAAGCGAAACAGCTCATTGAGCAGCTTGATGACAACGATACTCAGATACGTTCAGTAGATGGTGCCCTTGATAAAGCAAAAGCACTACATGAACTAGGCTTTCACCAAAAGGCGCAAGCCCTGTTTAGCCATATTATAGATCATTGCGAGCGCCACCCAAGTAGAAGCGACGCTACCTACTTGCGTTATATACAACAACAGCAAAGTGAAAGACGTGATATTAAAATGGGGCCGAAAGAACTTAATAATCATGCTGTTAAACAGTTTGAGCGTGGCCAATTGAATGTTGCCTTAGAAGCATTTAGCCAAGCCTTTAGAGTCATGCCACACAATCCAAGTATTGCGCTTAACTTGTTACAATGTTTGGTCGATAAATCAAAAAAACATGGTGATTCTTTCAATAGTGTATTAGCTCAAAAGTGCTTTAAACTATTAAAAAAATCACCTTTAGCAGAAGAGCAATCAGAGCGGTTCGACAAACTACTTCAGATTGCTAAAGAAATGAAACTAGAGATTAGCTAGAGCTTTTTCATTGCCAGTGCGTTTACACAGTAGCGCAAGCCAGAAGGAAGTGGGCCATCAGGGAAAATATGCCCTAAATGCGCATCACACACATTACAAACAACTTCAACTCGTTCCATACCATGGCTGCTATCCATTACATAAGCAATCGCTTCCTCTGTCGCTGGTTGGGTAAATGAAGGCCAGCCGGTGCCGCTATCAAACTTTTCATCGGCATCAAAAAGTAAGTTGTCACAACAAACACACACATACTTACCTGGCTCTAACAAGGTACAACTACTTGAACTATTTGGTCGCTCTGTGCCCTTTTTACGTGTCACGTAATATTGTTCTTCGTTTAACAGTTCACGCCATTGATGATCTGTTTTAACCACTTTTCTAACCGGTGTTTGATTGCCATGGTTGGCAAAATTAACAATATCGTTCCACTTCAACATAACAACCTCATTGCGTTATTAATTTGCTTAAATTTAGTAGTCATTTATCCATAGTCTGTTACGCCTGTGGCTAATACCACGATCAACGCTATCTAAAGACTATAGTGTGCTTTTCTGTTGCTGTAAGTATACGGTTTACATAAGCGTGTAATTGGGCTTGACTACCTGGAATGCACACGCTTAATTGTCGGTCATTATTACTGTGCACTATTAGTTCATCGTTTCTTATTTCTATCAACTCAATATTACTGATGACTAACCAATGTGGGCCATTTTTTTTATCAAACAACCCGGTTAAACTAAAAACAAACAAGTGCTGTGCATCGCGTTGAATAAAATTACGCAGTGGATTGCGCATTTTAAATAATGGCGTTAACCGGTAACAACATGAGCAAAGCACCACGGCCCACATTATTAACGCCACTTTAAACCAAGTGTGCTCACCTAAAGAGAAAAAGTAGCCACACGCTATAATAACGAGCCCTATTAAAGCGACTACTTGTGCTATTTTTTTATTAATACTGTGCATAATCTCGCTTACTTTTTATCGGTTGCTTTTTCTGTCGGCTCAGGCCAATCACTAAAAAAAACACTTAAATAACGACTTTTTGCCAAATACCACAACACCCATAATACAATCACCATTTGCACAGCTAAAAATAGTGAGAAGCGATAATGGCTGTGGGCAGCTTGAATACTCAACCACGACAAATCAATTAACGCACATACAATGAGTGGCCAACGCATATACCGCCAAATACGTGCCAAGCGTTGCGTAGCTTGATGCGAATCCCGCGGCCTACGTAAACAAAATAAGATAGTGGGCACAATTGCCACAGCACCGATCGCTATAGCAATGAAGAAGTCATTTTTTGATCTAAAAAACAATGACATTAAATCAAGCTCAGGTCGACGACTCAACGCGGCTATTACCCAAATAAAATAGGCGCGCAATAGTACTAAAATACTCAAGTGAAACGCTAATGGTGTACGATAGCTTCCATATTTATCCCAGTATTCAGGCCCATATCGACTCACAACTGATTTTTCCTATCGGCAATAGTGCCCAAAATAAAAAATGCCACTAATAAGGTAAGCGCTAACCACTTAGTGCCAAAAAACAGTAAAGCTTTAGTTAGCAGTGGGCTTAACCACACCACTAACAAGCCAAAGCCAAACGCAGTTATCAACACAAAACACGCCACCCTAATAATAAAGTGGCGCCTAGCTACGACGCCTTTGGTTAACTTTAAAATGTCATCCGCATACAGCGACACTAAGCACACCATTAAAAGCAGTGATAAATGCGGCAAATAGCCCTGTAACCATTGGCCTAGGTCAATTAACAAGGTATTAAGTATATTTGTAAAACTAGCCATTATGAGTCTCTAACAAAGTAATTAAATCATCCTCTGTCAGTATTTCTATACCAAGCTCTTGCGCTTTGGTGAGCTTAGAGCCGGCCTTTTCGCCCGCCACTAAGGCATCTGTTTTTGCTGAAACACTGCCAGAAACCTTGGCGCCTAATTGTTGTAGGCGCGCTTTTGCATCATTACGATTAAGCGTATTAAGCGTCCCAGTTAGCACATAAGTTAAACCCGCTAGCGGCTGTTCTTGCTCTGATGGCGCTGTTAACTGTGGCCAGTTTACTCCTTGCGCTATTAATTCGTTTACCACTGTCAGGTTATGCTCTTCAGTAAAAAAGCCGCGAACATGCTTCGCTACTATTTCACCTACATCGCTTACTTCTATTAGTTGTTCAATGCTGGCATCAATCACGTTTTCAAGCGTTAAAAAGTGATTAGCCAAATTCTGAGCTGTGGCCTCACCGACTTCACGAATACCCAGTGAATATAAAAACTTTGCTAAGGTAGTGGTTTTAGCATCATCAAGCGCCGCAACTAAGTTTTTTGCTGATTTTGGTCCCATTCGTTCAAGTGATTCAAAGTGTCCCTGCTTTAAAATAAATAAATCAGCAGGGGTTTTGATCAGCTCTCGGTCAACTAATTGATCAACAATTTTGTCGCCTAAGCCGTCAATATCTAAAGCCTTACGTGAGGCAAAATGTTTAATCGCTTGTTTGCGCTGTGCTTGACATACCAAGCCGCCTGTACAACGTGCAACAGCTTCACCTTCAACCCGCTCAACGTGCGAGTCACAAATTGGGCACATAGTTGGAAACACAATCTCTTTTGCATCGCTTGGGCGTTGTTCAAGCACTACTTGGGTAATTTGTGGGATCACATCCCCAGCGCGACGAATAATCACAGTGTCGCCCACTTTTACGCCTAAACGGGCAATTTCATCAGCATTATGCAGCGTTGCATTCGATACCGTAACACCACCAACAAATACCGGCTCTAGTCGCGCAACAGGGGTAATAGCCCCAGTACGCCCTACTTGAAACTCTACGTCTAGTAAGTGTGTTATTTCTTCTTGTGCCGGAAACTTATAAGCAATAGCCCAGCGCGGCGCACGCGCAACAAAGCCTAGGCGCTCTTGTAGGGCTTTTTTATTTACTTTTATTACCACGCCATCTATTTCATATTTTAGCTCGCTACGGCGCGTTAAAATATCATTATAATAGGCAAGCGCGGCCTTTGGGCCTTCAACTAGTTTTGTTTCTGGACACAGTGGTAATCCCCAGTCGGTAAGCTTGGCAAGTTGCTGGTAATGATCTTCAGGTAATGTGCCATCGGCGACCAATCCGGTGCTGTAGGCATAAAACATCAGCGGCCGTTTTGCGGTAATTTTTGAGTCGAGCTGGCGTAAACTGCCTGCTGCCGCATTACGTGGGTTTACAAAAACTTTGTCACCGCGCTTTTCTGCTTCGGCATTTAATTTTTCAAAGCCCGCGCTATCCATAAACACTTCACCGCGCACTTCAAGCTCACGCGGGTAATCATCACCGCGTAACTTTAATGGCACATTGCGAATTGTTTTTACATTTTGAGTAATATTTTCGCCAGTAAAACCATCGCCACGAGTCGCTGCTTGCACTAATACCCCATCGCGATAAATAATCGATACCGCTAAGCCATCCAGTTTAGGCTCACAGCAAAATGTAAGCTCTTCAGTGCTCATTAAACGCTCTTTAATACGACGATTAAAACCATTGAATTCGTCTTCACCAAAAGCGTTATCAAGCGACAACATAGGCACTTGGTGTGCTACTTGCTCAAACTTGGCAAGCGCCGCCCCACCTACTTTTTGAGTAGGTGAATCGGCGGTTAAAAACTCAGGGTGCTGGGTTTCTAATTCGCTCAAAGTACGTAATAAGCGATCATATTCGGCATCGGGTATGCTGGGTGTATCAAGCACATAATAACTATAATTGTGTTGCTCAAGCGTGGTACGAAGATGATTAATTTGCTCACTAATGCTGCTTGCCATGTAGACCTCAAAAACATAAAAAAAGCCACTTTGACGAGTGAACGCCCAGTGGCTTACAAAATTTAACTTATGCGTATATTACGCAGAAAATGCGCGAACCTGCTCAACATATTGACGAATACGCTCTACCGTCATTTCGTTTCGCTCAGCATCCAAGATTTCAGCTCCAAATTCATCTGCTAGCTTCTTAGCGGCGCTGTGCAGCATATTAAACGCAGCAAGGCCATCGCCATCACATGGTAGAGTCATAAATAAGCTCACGCCTGCGGTACTAAACTGTTCCATATTATCAATATCGAACGTGCCAGGGTTATACATATTTACCAGTCTAAATAACACCGGCCCTTGGCCTGCAGGGTCTAGATGGCGATTAAAAAAGCCTTCTTCTGAATATTTAAAACCTAGCGTGTTAACTGCTGGCAGTAATTTACTGCCTTGCATGGTCAGTCCTTCTGGCATTTGAATATGCACAATCACAAAGTCTGAAACATCTTTAGGGGCGTCTTGTTGTGTATCAACAGCCTCTTCGGTTACGACTTCAAGGTCATCTTCAATAGCTGTATCAGCTGGGCTAACATCTATTTGTGGCTCATCAGCACTGAAGTTTAACTCACTCATTTGTGGCTCTTCTCGCTGCGCTAACGTTGGCTCTTGTGGCTCAGTATGCACAGATGAAGGCTGCTGCTCTTGAACAGGTTCAACTCGCTCGCTTGCAGGGAGTTCAGCATTCTCTTTTTTTCTTACTGACCACAAACCGTGTATTAATAAGCCACCAATGACAAACACACTGATCACAATTAAAACCCATCTTAATTCTTCGGCCATCCCCTCACCTTTTATTATTAATATGCCTAACTGCCATCATTTTACCCAAAACAACTAGCAAATGACTATAAAATTATGCATGTGCAAGTTGCACCGCTTGTTCAATATCTACAGCAACCATGCGCGACACGCCTGGCTCTGCCATGGTTACACCCGTTAATCTACCCGCCATTTCCATTGCAATTTTATTATGGCTTATATAAATAAACTGCACAGATTGTGACATTTCTTCAACCAATCGGCAAAAACGAACCACATTAGCATCATCTAATGGGGCATCTACCTCGTCCAGCATACAGAATGGAGCTGGATTGAGCCTGAATATAGAAAACACCAATGATAATGCGCTCAGCGCTTTTTCTCCACCACTTAACAAATGAATTGTCGAATTTTTTTTGCCTGGCGGCCTTGCCATTATACTAACACCACTTTCGAGTAAATCGTCACTGGTTAATTCTAAGTAAGCACTGCCGCCGCCAAATACTTTTGGAAAAAGCTGGCCAAAATCGTGGTTTACCTGATCAAACGTGGATTTAAAGCGCGTTTTTGTTTCACGATCTATTTTATGAATAGCGCCTTCTAAAGCTGTTAATGCTTGGGTTAAATCATCCAGCTGATTATTTAAATAATCACTTCTTTGCTTAGCTTGTTCAAATTCATCAATGGCTGCAAGGTTAACGGCTCCTAATTGCTCTAGCTGATTACTTACTCCAGCAAGTTGATTTTGCGCTGCATTTAATGACAACTCTGCAGGAAGCTCTGCTAATACCTGTTTTAAATTTTGATTAAGCTCACTAAGTGGCTCTAGTACCGCTTGCGCTTTTATTAGTAAGCTTTGCTCTTCAATACTCAGTTTTTGGTGTTGCTCTTGTAGTGCCACCAGCTCAGCTTGTGACGTTTTTAAACTCGCTTGTTTGTTTTGTAATTCTTGTTTTGCTTGAGCTAACTGCTGCTGAATATCCACAAGGGTTTGTTCGCCTTGTTGGTGCTGAACTAATAATTGTTCAATACTTAGTGCAAGCTCTTGCTCAGGAATAAGTAACGCCTCAATTTGCTCTATTAGCTCTTGCGTTCCTTCTACAGCCATTGTTAATGCTTGTTCGGCATGGTTCAACTTGGTTTGACTGAGCTGCCACTCACTACGCACTTTTTGCTCATTAAGGTTTGCCTGATGTGCTTGCGTTTTATACTGTTCAGCATTATTTAAAGCTTGTTTGTAACCTTCATCACTATTTATTCGTGTGCTATCGGCTTGGTTAAGCTCTACAGCTAAGGCCTCTAACTGCTCTGCAAGCTGTTCATTTTTATCAAGCTCTTCGCCCAACAATTCGCTTAACTGCTGCTGTTGTTCTAGCAGTGGCTGACGTTGTTGTTGTAATTTCGTCACCTGTTGCTGATGTTGATCAGCTTGCGCTTTGAGCATATCACCACGCGTTGTTGCTACAGCAAGTTGTTGTGCTAATTGATGAATAGTGTCTTTGCGCTCGTTTTGCTGCTCGGTTATTAATACAGCTTGCGCTTGATGTTCTTCAAGTGTGGAGTGTGCATCCGTCAATGCCTGTTGTTGTTGCTCAAGTAAGGTACCTTGCTGCTTAAGCTTTTTATGCATTAATAATAAAGAATTTTCTGCATTTTTATCGCCACTCACATGCCAATTTCGACCATGTAACGCACCTTGCTTGTCTATCACTGCAATAAAACTGGCATCGTTAAGATGATGTGTTTCACCCTCGGCATCATAGGCAATGTGGTTTAATAACTCGGGGTAGATACCGGCGCTAATAAACGCAGCAATACTATGCCTAGCTACAGACTGCGAAGGCATTTGCCACGTGCTATTTTCTGCTTTACCTGGTGAAACATGAATATGCTCAAGTGATGACAGCGCCTGCTCTACTAAAAACTCATAACCAGGCTGAACAGTTAACTGCTTGAATAAAGTTAAAGTTTTATCGCTGTTTTTTTCAAGTCCAAGGGTAGTTTTTAGCCCTGCTATACCGGCTTTTAGTTCATTAACTTGCTGAGATAAATGCTGCCATTGCTGCTGAGCTTCATCAAGCTGTTGCTGCTGTATTGCCTGAGCACTTTGACCTCTACTATGAGCAGTTTGCGCGCTCGCTAATTGCTCTGTCAGCGTTTGTCTGTGCTGCTGTTGCTGAATTAATTGCTGCTCTATCTCACTGCGTTTTAACTCATCTATTTGCTCATCAAGCTGCGTTAGTTGTTGCTTAACATAACTGATTTTCTGTTCTGTATGTTTTATTGCATTTGCATGCGCTAGCTGCTGATTATTAAATTTTTGATAGTCTTCTGTTAGTGATTGCCACTGTGACGTGTCGGCATTTTTAATCTCCAGCAGCCGATTAACCTCATCGGTAAGTTCTATAACCTGCTCGCTACACATTAAGTTATGCTCTACAGCCTGTTGCAAGTTGTCATCTAACTCTTGGCAAAGACTTTGTTGCTGCGTTTTGACTTCTTCACTTTGGTTTTTTTGTTGCTCTAACTTGGCTAAATTTTGTTTCAGTGAAAGCGTTTGTTGCTTAATGCTAATCTGCTGCTGTTCACTGCGAGTCAATTCGGTATGCGTAAGGTGCTGCTGTTGCTGTGCATCATCGAGTTTATCTTGCTGAGCTTGTACTTGAGCATCAAGGCTTGCCAGAACATCATCATGGCCTGAATGCGCCTTTTTAAAGAAGCTGATTTGTTCATCCAGCTTTTTGATTTGCGCACTTTTATCAAGCTGTTGCTGATGCAGCTTTTGCCATTTTAATACCGCTATTTGCCCCTTTAAGGTGCGTTCTTGGGTTTTAAATTCACGGTATTTTTTAGCATCAACCGACTGAACTGCCAGTTTATCGAGTTGATTTTGTAACTCTTGGCGAACATCTAGCAGCCGTTCGAGGTTTTCTCGGGTGCTTTTTATGCGTGTTTGTGTTTCACGGCGGCGCTCTTTGTATTTAGAGACCCCAGCGGCTTCTTCTAAGAAAACACGTAGCTCTTGCGGTTTGCTCTCTATTAAACGTGAGATCATCCCTTGTTCAATAATAGCGTAGCTTCGCGGCCCAAGACCCGTGCCTAAAAATATGTCGGTAATATCACGTTTTCGGCATTTACTGCCATTTAAAAAGTACAATGACTGACCATCGCGAGTCACCAAACGCTTAATAGCCACTTGGTTACGATCAGCAAAAGTATTAGGTAACTTACCTTGGGTATTATCAAATATTAGTTCAACGGAGGCTTGCGAAATGGGCTTGCGGTTAGTAGAGCCATTAAAAATGACATCAGTCATGGCATCGCCACGTAAATTTTTAGCTGAACTTTCACCAAGCACCCATCGCACCGCATCAATGACATTTGATTTGCCACAGCCATTAGGGCCGACAACACACGTCATTTGATCTGGAAATGGAATTTTAGTGGGCTCTACAAAAGATTTAAAGCCCGCTAATTTTATAGTGCTTAAGCGCATCTGGTTGTTTTACCGATTTTTATTATTTTTGTTAGTTGATACAATTTAACCTATTTTTAGGCAAAAGGTTAAGCTTGGCGTTTAAAGTTATCTAAAATAATGCCCGTTGCCATTGCCACGTTCAGCGATTCAGCACCGCCAAAGGCAGGAATAGTAATTTTATTACTAACAAGCGCGGCACACTGCTGGCGTATGCCATGTGACTCGCTGCCCATTAATAATACGCCTTTCCCAGCAAACTGACAGTGATGAACATTCTCGCCCTCTAAAAATGCACCATAAATTGGTACATTTAGAGATGTTAAATAACTGGGTAAATCAACTTGGCTTACCGATACACGTACAAACGAGCCCATTGTGGCGCTAATTGTTTTTGGGTTATACGGATCGGCACTGTCAGTGCTGGCAACAATGTGTTTTATGCCGTACCAATCAGCCACCCGAATGATGGTACCTAAATTACCCGGATCAGACACACCATCTAAGGCTAATATTAAGCTGTTTTCATCCGGTAATGTGGTAGTTGGCATATCAACAATTGCAATAGCCGCATTATTACTTACCAAAGTACTTACCTTTGTTAGCTGCTCTTCATCCGCTGTAATAAAATGCGTTTGAGGGTATGCGCTTTGGTTATTATCAATAAAACTTTGCGTTGCAAATACATCGGTTACTTTTAATGGGCTATTTAATAACTCCAGTACGTTTTTTTCGCCTTGTACTAAGTATTGATTAAATTGCTTGCGATACTTTTTTTGGCCAAGCTGGCGAATAAGTTTAAGTTGGTTTTTTGAAATCATGACAGCCCCATTAAATTATTTGCACAGTATACCAGAGGTGACTTAAAGTGCAGCCCTATAAACAGTAAAAGCAATAAAAGTAGCCTACTTACAATCAGCTAGCTAATTATAAAGATTGTTTTTATTTTCTAAAAAAGGTAAATTCACAAAAAAACAACATGGATATCTTTATAAATGGAATCAGTAAACCCAACTTCACCTGAGTCAAATCAAACACCCTCCGCTATTTTTAGCGGTAAAGTACAATTTAGCGGCAAAGGCGGCGAATTTTTTGGTATATGGATTGTTAATATACTACTAAGTATTATTACTCTCGGAATTTATTCTGCCTGGGCAAAAGTACGCACCTGCCGTTATTTTTACGGTCATACGCGTATCGACGGCCATAGCTTTGACTATCTAGCGACCCCAATACAAATTTTAAAAGGACGCATTTTAGCGGTCATCGCATTTTTAATTTACACCCTACTTAGCAGCCTAGCACCGACGATAGGTCTTGTGTTTGCTATTGGCTTTTTATTTTTATTGCCATGGATCATTAACCAAGGCATGCGTTTTAATATGCGTATGACCCGCCATCGTAATGTACGCTTTGCTTTTTCAGGTAATTACGGCGATGCATTTATTAACTTTGTTTTATTGCCTATAGCAAGTGTTTTCACATTATACCTATTACTACCGTATGCATTAAAACGAATTGATCAATATATGCATGAAAACATCAGCTATGGAAATAAACCACTTACGGTAAATCTTCAGGGCGAACGCTATTATATTGCTGCACTTATTACCCTAGGAGTCGCAATTGGTGGCTTAGTTATTTTTGGCATCTTTGCTGGCGCAAGTGCCTTAACTATCGATAACTTAAACACACAAAACGTTAGCCTTTCAACAATTGTAGTGCCGCTATTAATTGCTGCGTTATATATTGCATTTTTAACACTGGTAGGCGCTGTTTATCATTCGATTATTCGAAATCATATTTTTAATAACAGCGAATTTACAGAGGTTGCTACCTTTGAGTCGAATTTAAAAGCCATTGACTACGCTATTTTACTATTTACCAATGTACTGGCAATTATGTTTACCTTAGGGCTTGCCTACCCTTGGGCTAAAGTACGTAGAGCAAAGCTGTTAGCATCAGTTACAGAAGTCTCTATTTATAGCGGCGCACTTTCGTTAATTGATGTTGCACAAAATGAGCAATCATCATTTGCTGAAGAAGCTGCCAATGTATTTGATATTGATATTTCACTTACCTAATGAGTAATTATCCTATTTTTGGCTGTTATTATTACCCTAATAGCAGCCAACATATCAAAAGCTATGCACACCTTTCCCATGAGCAAATAACACTTGTTGACTCTGAGAATACGACGTTACTTTCATCAACAATAGACGATTGCCAGCTTGATAGTCCGTTATCTGGCATGGCGTCTGAGTTGAATTTTGCTAACGGTGGGCGATTTATTCCTCAAGATGTGGAATTTAGATGGCCATTCGCGCTTAAAAAGCATGGACTGAGTGAACGACTCGAAAAAAATAAAATGCTTATTGTTGCATCTGTGCTGCTAATTCCCCTATTGCTTTGGTTAATTTTATCCCGCTTAATACCATCAGTAGCCGTTTATAGCGTTAACTTAGCACCTACCTCGACAATTGAAACGATGGGGGAGCACACGCTCAATGTGATAGAAAAAGTCGTATTAGAGCCATCTCAACTTGCTGCTAAAAAGCAAATAGAAATTCAGCAGCAATGGCGCTTAATGCTTAACTCGCTCAATTTAGACAGTGCAAAATTTAGACTCTCTTTTTATCAGTCAGACTATTTTTCAGCTAATGCGTTTGCTCTTCCAAATGGTCGGGTTGTTGTAACTGACGAACTTGTTGAACTATTAAAAAATGATCCTGATGCCCTGCGTGCTGTTTTACTTCATGAAATTGGTCATGTTCAGCACCATCACAGCATTCGCCTTGCAGCACAAGCTGCAGCTAGCACCGTTGTATTTGCAGTTATCTTTGGTGACTTAGAAGGTATATTAGAAGTCGTGCTTGGCTCTGGTTCATCTTTTTTACAACAAGCGTTTTCGCGAGATATGGAACAAGAAGCCGATATATATGCGATTAAAAACCTTTTAAAATTAGGCTATTCTAACCACGACTTTGCTGATGCAATTGAAGCACTGGAAAAGAATTTAAAAGCGCGAGAAGGGACCTATGATGAAACTTGGTTAAAGTATTTATCAACGCACCCAAGTTCCCAAGAGCGAATAGAATATGCGAGGCAATATAAACCACAATGACCCCTGAACTGAATTTATTGTTATTAGTTATCATTATGATAACGCTTGGCTACGGATTTATTTATCCGCGCTTTGCAGGCAGCAGCTTTAAAAAAGTATCGGTGCAAGATTTATTTGCAACAGGCATTACGCTATTAATTGCATCTACCCTTTATTACAACTCAGGCGTGCAATTTAGCTGGTTAATATTTGAAGTTAATTGGTTTTGGTTTACTTTTTTAACTTACGTCATAATCGAAATTCCGGTGTTTTTTATTTATGCTAAAAAGCACAATATGCAGTTTTAATCGTCTTTTATTTGCATACAAAAAAAGCGCCAAATCGGCGCTTTTTAATCTACATTAACACATATTAATATTTATGCTTAAGTGCCCACAAATGCAGTAATTCACTGGCAATCGTTGCAGCGGCAATGGCGGTAAGCTCACTTTGGTCGTACGACGGGGATACTTCAACCACATCCATTCCCACCATATTAATGCCTTTAAGTGCGCGTAAGATTTTAAGCACTTTATCAGAGGTTAAACCACCACACACTGGTGTGCCCGTACCTGGTGCAAAGGCGGGGTCTAAACAATCTATATCAAAGGTTAAGTAAACCGGTAAGTCACCCACTCGCTCAATAATCTGAGCTGCAATATCATTCGCATGCAGATCATTGGCTTGCATGGCATCAATCACTGCAAACTCATGCTTGCTTTGATCAAAGTCGGTACGAATGCCTAGCTGAATACTGTGATTAACATCAATTAACCCTTCCATTGGCGCATGATAAAACATGGTGCCGTGATCAAAACGCGAACCGTTACTGTAAGTATCAGTATGCGCATCGAAATGCACTAAAGCCATTTTGCCATGAATTTTTGCATGTGCGCGCAATAGCGGTAAGGTTACGAAATGATCGCCGCCCAAGCCTAATAATGTTTTACCTTGGCGAAGTATTTGCTCTGCCGCCATTTCTAGTTGCGCGGTAAAATATTCAGGGTCGCCTACCGGATAGGTAAAATCGCCAGCATCCGCCACGGTTAAGCGCTCAAACAACGGAAATGTCCACGGGTATTTGGTATCTTCCCACGCTAAATGCACTGACGCTCTGCGAATAGCATCAGGCCCTAAGCGGGCACCAGGGCGTCCTGAAGTAGCCAAATCAAACGGTAAACCCAGTACCACTACATCGGCTTCAATCGAGTTAATGTTTTGTACCATAGGACGACGTAAGAACGTCATCCCATTTGAGTACAATGAGTGGTCAACACAACCAAACAAGCTAGACATTGCTTATAACTCTTCTAAATAAGTGTAGCCATCAAGGCCGCTTTGCAACTCGTCTAAAACGCTTTGCTGTTCATCTGGTGCAATTTTTGCGCTCACTAGCTGCGCATATGACTGCTGAAAACCTTCAACATCTAAATGTACATAACGCATCATATCAGCCACAGTATCACCATGATTAATTTCTGTAATACTAGCAACACCTTGTTCATCCATATTGATAATAGCACTGTGCGTATCACCAAATAAATTATGCATATCGCCTAAAATCTCTTGGTAGGCACCTACTAAGAAAAACCCCATCAAATATGGTTTATCTGCTGTGAACTCAGGTACTGGCAACGTACTTTCAATACCTTGACCATCAACATAGTGTTCTAAAGCGCCATCAGAGTCACAAGTAATATCCAATAACACCGCACGCTTTTGCGGTGCTTGCGTTAAACCACTTAATGGCAATACTGGAAACACTTGATCAATTCCCCACGCGTCAGGCAATGACTGAAACAATGAGAAATTTACAAAAAACTTGTCCGCTAAACGCGCATTAAGTTCATCTATAATCGGTCGATGAAAACGGTTTTTGTTATCCATTAATTTGTTTAGTTCATAACACACACGCAAATTAATTTGCTCGGCCCATGCACGTTGGGTTAAATCTAATAATCCCATCGCAAACTGACTATGCGCTTCAGCTAAATCACCTTGGCTGTCGTGAAAAATCTCAATTAACGCACGGTCATCAGTAAGCACATGCAATTGTTGCCATGAAATCCACATATTTTTAAGTAACTGCGGCGCATCATCAGCTGGCGCTTCTATTTCTTCCGGTGTATACGTTTCGGTGCCAATTACATTAGAAATCAGTACTGCGTGGTGCGCCGTTAATGCTCTTCCCGACTCTGAAATAATAGTAGGAAAAGGCTGTTCATATTGCTTACAAATATCGCCTATGGTGTACACAATATTATTTGCGTATTCAGCCAAGCTATAGTTCATTGAGTTGTGAGATTGACTGCGCGTGCCGTCATAATCAACCGCTAAACCGCCGCCTACATCAAGGCACTCTATGTGCGCGCCCAACTTGCGTAGTTCACAATAAAAACGTGCGGCTTCACTTACACCTAAACGTACATCACGAATGTTAGCCATTTGCGACCCTAAGTGAAAATGCACAAGCTGAACTAAATCAAGCTGTTCTGTTGCTTTTAAGCGGTTTACTACATACAGCACTTGTGAAGCAGATAACCCAAACTTAGATTTTTCACCGCCACTGGCCTGCCATTTACCTTTGCCTTGCGATGCTAAACGCACACGAATACCAATGCGTGGTTTTACATTTAATTCTTTAGCTTGGCTAAGTACCATATCCAGCTCAGACAGTTTCTCAAGTACGATATACACTTTATGGCCCAGCTTTTCGCCAATCAACGCTAAACGCACATATTCTTTATCTTTGTAGCCATTACACACAATGACCGCACTGGTTTTTTCAGCCAGCGCTAATACGGTTAATAACTCTGGCTTGCTGCCTGCTTCTAAACCCAGCTGTTTTTTTTCTACTTGTGCTTGGCTGGCAACAATTTCTTCAACTACTTCGCGTTGTTGGTTAACTTTAATCGGGTAAACTAATAAATAATCTTTTGGATAACCATAACTTTCTATAGCAGTATTAAATGCACCACATAAGCTATGCACGCGATGGTGTAAAATTTGTGGAAAGCGAACTAACGCCGGCAAGCTTAAGCCTTTTTCTTCAAGCTGCTTAGCAATGTCTGTTAATGCAATGGTTTGCTGTGGGGCATCAGCCTTGGGCGCAACATACACATCACCTTGATCATTAATACCAAAAAAACCTTGGCTCCAATGACGAACGTTGTAGCTCGTACGAGCTTGTTCTAGTGATGTTGTCTCTTTCATTTATCTTTCTCTTTTATTTATGAATGCCAAACCGGCTAGTTGCGCGCATTAAAAGAAAAATAGTGATTCATGTCCAACAAGTATTTCTACTCGTAACGAGTGAGGATTAAAATTGATAAAGAAAAACAGTAAATAGCGTATTATTAGCTGAGCGCAAGCTCCATAAATAGGCTGTTCGGGTTTTCTGTGTATTCACCAAAAGGGGCACATTGTACAAACCCTAAATTCTCGTAAAGATGGATTGATTGTATTTGCTTTGGTCCTGTTTCTAGTTTTATGATTGGGATTTCTTCTTCGCCTGCATAGTGCAATAAAATTTGCATAATACGCCGCGATAAGCCTTTTCCGCGATAGCTAGGTTTTACGTAAAGCCGTCTAATTTCGCCATACCAGCTACCATCAAATTGCTTTACTATCGCGCCACAGGCAACTATTCCGTCTTGATTTTTTAACCCTACAGCGTAAACGCCCGGTAGGCCAAGCTCATTAACTGTAAGCGCTTGTGAAGTTGCTACAGGATATAATGAGCTAATAAGTCGATCTATGTCAGCAAATACGTTGATCACATCCTGATCACAAGGGTCTAAGTCGACTAACTGCATGGTTTATCTCAAGGTTATGCTTAAATATATTTAAACTATACCGTATCGATAGGAATGAACAACCTACTTAGGCTAAGTTATTTTTAGTGGGTTAGTTTATTGCTAGGATAATAAATAGCTCAATAACAAGGTGAGAATATGATGTACCCAGAAAAAGAGCGCTTATTAGCGCTCTTTATCAATTATTAAAGCCCTTGTTCGTCTGCCATTTTCTTAACTATTTGTGGTGCTGTCCACAACGAAGGTAGTAACACAAACGAAACTGGCACCGCAGTGACCACAATAAACGACTGCAAGGCTGAAATCCCGCCCTCGCCTATAGAAATAAGCAACGCCGCCATCACCCCCATCATGATCCCCCAAAACACACGAATTGATGTTTGCGGATGATCGGTACCGGTCATCACCATAGATACCGAGTACGTCATTGAATCACCGGTTGTTGCCACAAAAATAGTGGTCAGTACTAAGAATAATACAGACACAACAAACCCCATGGGTAACTGCTCAGTGATGGCTAACAATGCCGCTGGTAAATTAAGCCCTGCGAAAGGTTCTGATATAACACCGGGGTTATTTAACTCAAAAAATATGCCTGAGCCACCCACAATGGTAAACCAAAAGCAGGTGATCACTGGCGCAACCACAGAGATGAGTAAAATCATTTCACGGATAGTTCGGCCACGCGATATACGCGCAACAAACATCGCCATTAAAGGGCCATAACCTAAAAACCAGCCCCAAAAGAATACGGTCCACCAGTCTAACCATGGTTTATCGGCACGAAACGTAGCCATAGGTATAAAGTTATCTAAGTACAAGCCAAACGATTGAATGTAACTATCAATAATAAACGCAGTGGGCCCCATCAGTAATATAAACAACATCAGCACTACAGCCAAAACAACATTAAAACGACTTAACAGCTGAATACCTTTAGTAACGCCACTTACCGCTGAAAGTGTGTAAATGCCAATTAAACTAAATAAAATAACTACTTGTGTGGTGTAGGTGTCAGGAATACCAAACAATTTATCTAGGCCAAAACTCACCTGTAAGCCTAAAAAACCAATTGGACCTACAGTGCCAGCAACCACAGCGAGTACACAACATGCATCAACAATAGTACCAAGCGCCCCTTTCATGGCACGATCGCCAAACACGGGGTAGAGCAAAGTACGTGGTTTAAGTGGTAAGCCTTTTTCGTAATGAAGATGCATATAAACAATGCCGGTCAAACTGCCTAAAATAGCCCAGGCTAAAAACCCCCAGTGCATAAAGCTTTGTGCAAGGGCGTTATAGGCGGCATCATTAGTGCCAGTTTCACCGCCAAATAATGGGGGCGGAGAAATAAAGTGTGCCATTGGCTCTGCTGCGGCCCAGAATACACCGCCACCAGCAAGCAAAGTACACATAATAATACTTATCCATTTGAAGGTAGATATTTCAGGGGTTTTTAAACCACCCAGCACCACTGAGCCGGTGCGGCCTACGGCCAAAAATATACCAATTACAAAGGTTAATAACAGCAAGACTTGCCAAAAGGCGCCAAATATTTTGGTGGAGAAGGCAAAGGCAGAGTTTATCCAATCCGACATCAGTTTTATGTCGTACAGTGCCAGCGCGGCAAATAAAACTAATATACCGCCACTGATTAAAAAAACGGGTATATCAACCCCTTCCAGAAACTTTACCCGGGAAGAATGTGTTTCACCCGACTTTAAAGCTGCTTTCGTGGTATTCATTTATCGCTCCTAATGGTTCTTTAAAGTTACCGACATAGCGACATACCATGACACCACTCTAAACCCTAGTTTCAACAAACGACAAAGCAACTCAAAAGCGAGTTTCAAGTACTTGTCGTGTTCACGTTTAGATAATGTCACAACAAGTAGACTTATTGCCAATTGCTAACTAGTTTAACGCGTTAAAAACGCTAAACCAATGCCGCAGCAATGATTTGTGCAATAGCTACACAATAATAAACAATAAATTACATCTAAGTAGCAAATAAACAAAAAATATACATTTCTACTTTAGCTAAAGCGCAGTAAGTGACTAAACGTTACTGCCTAATGAGAGCGTAAACAAAGCGACTTATCGATTAGGATAACTAAATTTGCCGCCTCAGTAAGTGAGTAACACGAGATTATTGATGCTGTTTATGCCATGTTAAATAGTTACTGTGTGTTAATGGCCTCGCAAATAAATAACCTTGCACTGCATTTACACCCATCGACTTTAATACATGTAGTTGCTCAGCACTCTCGACCCCTTCGGCTACAATATTAATATCTAAACTATGACCTAAACCAATAATAGACTGCACAATGCTTTGCCCTGATGCGTTATCTAGCACTTTATCGATAAAGCTTTTATCTATTTTTAGTTCATCTATCGGAAACACGCTTAAATGCTTTAAACACGAATAACCAGTACCAAAGTCATCAATCGAAAACACAAACCCCTGCGATTTTAGTTCTTCCATTTGCTTTACGGTACTCATTAAATCACCCGCTAACATTGACTCAGTGATCTCTAATTTAATTTGTGAGGGTGATACATCATATGTCTCAATCGCTTTGAACAACTCTCCTTTTAAAGTAGAAGAATTAAACTGACATTGGCTAATGTTAATAGACACATTAAATTGGTTTTTCAGTACTTTATGAGCACGAAGCGTTTCCAGTAAAATACAAATATCGCGCAATACAATGTTTTGTAACTTTTGAATTAAGCCAAATTGCTCAGCAATCGGAATAAACGCATTAGGAGAAATTAGCCCTTTGGTTGGGTGGTTCCATCTTATAAGTGCTTCTGCACCAATAATATTGCCGTCAATTGATAATTGAGGCTGAAAGTAAGCACAAAATTCATCACATGCAATCGCTCTTACTATATCTGTTTCAAGCTCAGTTTGATTTTCCAGTAAGGTTTGCAATGCAGGATCGTAAAAACTACTACTATTACCGCCCTTCATTTTAGAGCGATACATAGCGGTATCTGCAAATTTTAAAATATTTTCGCTAATGGCATTGGCGTTATTAATTAAACATATACCTATACTGCAGCTTACCTGAAACGCTAAATCCCCCCTACCTCAAACTTGTCGTAAAAAACGCTTTGTACCACTTTAGCCATTAATTCTGACTCAAGACTCGCTTGCTTATGGCTATCTCCTACATTCTCAATGAGTATAATAAATTCATCACCGCCAACGCGGGCAAGGGTATCTGTTGGGCCTAAAACACCAGTTAGTCGCTGTGAAAGCTCAACCAGTATTTCATCACCGGCATTGTGCCCTAATGAGTCGTTTATACGTTTAAAGTTATCTAAATCTAAGAATAAGAGTGCACCGGTATGGTCAGACTGCTTAATTCGCTCCACATACATGCTTAGTCTATCATTCAGCAACCTTCTATTTGGGAGGTTTGTAAGCGGGTCAAAAAATGCTAACCGTTGTACTTCTTCTTCTACAGCTTTACGAGTAGAGATATCTCTGGCCATCCATACTACATGTCGCTGCAAAGGATTATTGGGTTGATAACTTTCAAGCGGGGCTGTTCGCCCTTCAAATGTAAGCAGCTTACCTTTTATATTTAGCTGATACTCAAACACTTGGACTTCATTGGTCTGTAGAGTCTTGTCAATTACCGCCATAATAGGGCTGGCATCCTCGGGCGGCATAATGTCTCTAACATTTTGGTTAATAACGTACTCTTGGCTTAAATATAAGCTTTCATTAGCAGTGCCGTAGACGTTGGTATACTCGCCCTCTTCACTCAAAATAAGAGTTAGATCGGGAAGTACTTTTGTAAAGGCTTTAAACTTTTCATTACTTTGCTGTAACTCTGCAAGCAATGCTTCTGATTTCAGTGATTCGGTGTGCTTTTCTAAAGCAATACTGGTGAAATCAACAAAAAAGTCTATTAATTCTAAGTCTTGTGGTGTTGGTGACTTGGCACTGTCATGATAAATTGCAAAGGTGCCTAATATATCTGATTGGGTTGAAATAATAGGGGTTGACCAGCACGACCTTAAATCAAAATTCAATGCCAACGCTTTATAATTTTCCCATAAGGGTGATGTTGCAATATCTGAGGCAATAATTCGCTTTTTTTCATACGCTGCAGTACCGCATGAGCCAACGCTGGGGCCTATATGTACGCCATTAATGGCGTCACAGTAACCCTTTGCAATATTAGGGGCTGCACTATGAAATAGCTGCTCACCTTTGAGCGTTAATATAGAGCACTTTGCAGAAGCGTCTTCAATCAGCTCCTCAATAGATAAGCAAATATTTTCAAGCACCTCATCAAGTGGTGCACCCAAGGCTATTTTAGATAATATACTTTGTTGCTGAGAAAGCAGCTTTCTGACTCTCATTATTTCAATCAAATTATATTCCTCAACAATCACTTACGCTAAATGCGCCGCTATATTCTTATAAAGTGCTGTTTATAATAAATTATTATAGTAGCTCGACTATACATAATATTGAAATTAGCATCCATTGTAATTTAGTCTATTGCGCGAGCCTAGGCACTTATGAAGGATTTAAATACCTCCTAAATGAATAATTTATTATTGCGACGTATGCAAGTGCCCTTTATTAAATACTTTGTTACTTAAAAGTACTGTTTAAAATCATCAGGCTATTTATAATAGCTAAAATATAAATAATTGGTGAGGTTAGTGTGCAAATAACACAAGGTATGGAATATTTTTTTTCCGGGTTTAAGTTAATTAGTCAAAAAGGGCTAAAACGCTTTGTGCTTATACCCTTACTTATTAATATTTTATTATTTGGTAGCTCCTTATTCTTTTTATTTGGCTGGCTTAGTGATGGCTTTAACGCTGTAAATTCAATGCTTCCAGAATGGCTTAGTTGGCTCGAATGGCTAATGTGGCCGATTGCTGTGCTGGTGGTGCTGTTTAGTTACAGTATGTTATTTACCGTTATTACTAACTTTATTGCTGCCCCTTTCAATGGCTTACTTAGTGAAAAAGTAGAGCTATACTTAACTGGTCAAAAAATTAACGATGACGGATTAGCTGATTTAGTAAAAGATGTGCCGCGAATGCTGGGCCGAGAATGGACTAAGCTTTGCTACTACCTCCCACGCGCTATTGGCTTTTTTATTTTATTATGGGTGTTACCGGTAATAGGCCAAGTACTCTGGGTACTCTTTACCTGCTGGATGTATGCGGTGCAATATAAAGATTATGCTTTTGATAACCATAAAGTCAGCTTCACTCAAATGAAAAGTGACTTAAAAGGCAAACAAGGGTTATCTTATGGGTTTGGCTTTGCAGTAATGCTGTTAACCGCTATCCCTTTCATAAATTTAATTGTGATGCCTGTGGCAGTATGTGGCGCTACGCGGTTATGGGTTGAGCATTACCGACCACAATATCGTAGTTAAAAAAATGGGCCAGTTGGCCCATTTTTTATACTCGCTAATCGATTAACTATATAAGCTTTGTGGTACTTTAATTACATTTAAGTGTACCGTTATTTCTTCACGATCATGGTACAAATGCTTAGCTTGTAATTCGTAGCTGATACCGAACTTCGCCATTTCTTCTCTAATCATTTTTAGACATTCATACACACTGTCAAAGCGTTTTTTCATCGGTAATTTTAGATTGAAAATAAGCTCTTTTGCATAGGCATTTACTGCCCAGTCAATCATCAGGTTGGTTACTTTCGTAGGTTTTTCTACCATATCGCAAACTAACCAAGTGATATTTCTTTTTTCTGGCCGATATTTAAAACCGTCTTCTCTAAAATGTTTTACTTGCCCTGTTTCCATTAAACTTTCATTCATTGGGCCATTATCTATCGCGCTAACAAACATACCACGGCGAACTAACTGATAAGTCCAGCCGCCTGGGCAAGCACCTAAATCAACGCTGCGCATCCCAGCCTGTACTCGCGACTCACGCTGCTGCTCAGGAATAAACACATTAAATGCCTCATCTAACTTAAGGGTTGAACGGCTTGGGCCATCGCTTGGCATACGTAAACGTAAAATACCCATAAAGAAAGGTGAGTTGTTATAACTGTAAGAGTAACCCACATACGCAGTATTATTAGCTAAAAACAGCACATGCATCACTGGACGATTTGCTTTTGGTTCACGTAATACGGTGTTTTGTTTCTCGAGTGCTTTTTTAAGTGGAGTTGATATCTTTTTGCAAAAAGTCAGTAACTCTTTGCCCTCGTTGGTATCGGGTGTTTCTACTCGCAGCTCAGAGCATAAAGTAAAGTCTTTTGCGGCATCAACAATAGCGCCCACTCTATCCTCTACAGGCATATTTTCTATCAAGTTACCGGCAAACCATTGGCGTGCGAACACCATATTTTTAAAATCAACTTTTTTGATTATTTCGTCGCTGTGTTGCGCTTCAAAACATTCATAAATAACATAACCGGTATTTGGTTTAGCTTTTACATACCCAGCAAACCCTTGCTCGGCCGCGTGAAACGTTATTTCAGCAGCGGCATCGTTTTCAAAACCACTACGACAGTAAATCACAACACTAGACATATTAACCCTTAAACTCTTTAAAACTTAAATCGTGCAACTTGCACTAAAATAACTATCCAACCAATAATAAAGCACAGCCCACCCAAGGGGGTAATTGGGCCCAGCCACTTTAAGCCGGTTAATGCCAGTAAGTATAAGCTGCCACTAAATAACAGTGTACCTGCTATAAAAAAACCACCCGCTAGGCTTAAATTAATGCCCCACTTTATTAAGATTGCCACTGCAATCAGTGCCAGCCCATGTACCATTTGATACTCAGCGGCGGTTTTAAAAATACCAATAGCGTAATCTGATAAGCGACTTTTTAAACCATGGGCAGCAAATGCGCCCAATATCACTGAAAATAGACAAAAGAAGCTGCCTGCGAGTAAAAATAGTTTAATCATGTTTTTCCTCTTTTATATTCTCAACAGTGTTTTTTATAAATTTAGCGGCCTGGATTGCTGCAACATTCAGGTTTTGCTGCTCTGTGATACCACTTTTTTTACGTGGTTTTAGTGAGTGGTCACCATCAGTTAACCATACATATTGCGGCTGTTTTGGCATCGCCATTGTGGCAAGCTCTTCACGGGTGCCAAAGGTGTCTCGTTCACCTTGTAGTACTAAAAAAGGACATGGTATGTCTGCAAAGTGATCTGTGCGGAGCTTTTCTGGCTTGCCCGGTGGATGAAACGGATAACCAAACGCAAGTACACCTAAAACAGCATGCGAGGTTGAGCAAGCAAGCATAGACGCCATGCGCCCGCCCATTGATTTACCCCCTATAAATAGCGGTAAATTTGCATCAGCTTGAGTAAGTATATGCTCAAAATATGTAAGTAATTTTGGTGCTCGCTCTGGTGGGCGACGTTTATTGGTTTGTTTAGCAATTTGCATGTATTCAAAATCAAACAGCCCAACGTCAATACCATACTCACTGAGCTGTTTGGCCATGGTTTGCATAAACTCAGAATCACTGCCAGCCCCTGCACCATGCGCAAATATAAACTGTGCGATTGCAGGTTGCTGACTGCTTTTAACCCATTCAATGCTCATTAATATTCTTGCTCCTGCTCAACTAGGCTTAACATCCAATCTTTAAATGACACAATTTTACCTAATTCATTTTGCGACTCACGGATCACCAAATAATAGGCGTTTTTACTTTCTAAACTGTGATTAAACGGGATCACTAATCGACCTGCATCAATATCTGGTTTTGCTAAAACACTATTACCAATTGCAACACCTTGGCCATGCACCGCAGCTTGCAGCACCATAGATGAATGACTAAAAATAGGCCCTTGGTTAACTTGTACGTTGCGAACACCCGCGGTTTTCATCCACGTTTTCCAGTTTTTACGAGTGGTGTCATGCAACAAGGTATGGTTTGCTAAATCACTTGGTTGATTAAGCGCTCTAGGGCCACTTAACAATAATGGGCTACACAGTGGCACTAAGTATTCAGTGTGCAATTTATAAGCTTGTACGCCACTCCAATGACCGCGACCATAATAAATTGAAATATCAACATCGTCTGTTAACGAGTTTTCGTCCTGATCTTGGGCTTTAATTCGCACATCAATTTCAGGGTGTAACTCGTTAAATAAGCTCAATCGAGGAATAAGCCATTGAATCGCAAAGCTCGGGGTTAAACTCACTGTTAGCGAGCCTTTTGCACCACGGGCTAGTAGCTTTTCGGTTGCGTCAATTAGCTGAGTAAAAATCTCTTTAATATCTAAAAAGTAGCCTTGACCTTCTTCGGTTAGAAGTAACGAGCGATTTTTACGCAAAAACAACTTTAACCCTAAGTGCTCTTCGAGGGTTTTAATTTGATGGCTTACCGCAGCCTGCGTCACATACAACTCTTCTGCGGCTTTAGTAAAGCTTAAATGACGGGCTGCAGCTTCAAAAGCTTTTAGCGCGTTTAATGGAGGAACTCGTCTTGACATGGCAACCAAGCTTAGAATTAGTTTTTCTTATGCGGTGAATTATATACCTATGCTGGGAAAGAGTATATTCAAGCCACAAAAAAAGCGACCGAAGTCGCTTTTTAATGAGTAAATCACTTTTTTATAAATCGCTAGCACTGGTATCAAGCGGAGCAAAGCTTTTGATTAAATCATCAACTGCTTTCATTTGCGATAAGTACCCTTCTAATTTACTCAGTGCTAATGCACAAGGGCCATCACATTTTGCTTCATTTGGATTTGGGTGTGCTTCAATAAATAAGCCTGCAATACCCAGTGCCATGCCACTACGAGCCAGTTCTGCTGCTTGAGCACGACGACCATCGGCTGAATCAGCTCGACCGCCAGGACGTTGTAGCGCATGAGTGGCGTCAAATATAACGGGCGCCATGGTTTTCATGTCATCCATGCCCAGCATATCAACCACTAAGTTGTTATAACCAAAGCTCGAGCCACGTTCACACAAGGCCACATTATTGTTGCCGGCTTCATTAAATTTAGTAATGATATGACGCATTTCATGCGGGGCTAAAAACTGAGGCTTTTTAACATTAATAATGGCGCCGGTTTTAGCCATTGCGACAACTAAGTCTGTTTGACGTGCCAAAAACGCAGGTAACTGAATAACATCAACAACTTCTGCAACCGGTGCTGCTTGATGAGGTTCATGCACGTCAGTGATCAAAGGAATATTAAAGGTGTTTTTAATCTCTTCAAATATTTTTAAACCTTCTTCCATGCCCGGACCGCGGTAAGAATTAATGGACGAGCGATTTGCTTTATCAAATGACGCCTTAAATACATAAGGAATATTGAGCTTAGTGGTTACTTCAACATAATGCTCAGCTATGCGCATCGCTAAATCACGAGATTCCAGCACGTTCATGCCACCAAATAAAACAAAGGGTTTATTATTTGCCAGTTCTATTTGATTAATATTTATAACTTGGTTGTTCATTTTAATTCCTTATGGTGCAACTGCTTGCATCATTAATCCACAAATATACGCCATATATGTACCTACACCATAGCCAAGTACTGCTAATAATACACCTACCGGTGCCAGTGATGGGTGAAACGCAGCGGCAACAACAGGTGCTGAAGCAGCGCCCCCTACATTGGCCTGAGAGCCAACAGCCATATAAAATAACGGCGCTTTAATTAGTTTAGCAACAATCAGCATTAAGCCAGCGTGAGTTAGCATCCAAATCGCACCAATCACAAAATACATTGGTGAATCAAAAATCGCCATCACATTCATATGCAGGCCAATCGATGCCACTAAAATATATAAAAAGGCAGATGCCACTTTAGACGAGCCAAAGGCTTCGATATGACGCACTTTAGTGAACGATAGACTAATGCCTATAGTGGTCGATATAACAATAAGCCAAAAGAACTTACTATTTAAACTGTATTCTTTTGCCCATGCATAGTTATTGGCAAAGAACGGTCCTAAAATATCAGCACAAAAATGTGCTAAACCAGTAATACCAAAGGCAATAGCAATAATCATCATGTAATCATTCAGCGTTGGCATACGGGCATGCTCTGCATGGTATTTTTCAACACGTTGCTTTAAATCTTCAATCGCAGTGGTATCGGCTCCCGCTTTGGCATCAATCGCTTTATGGTTAGCCGCCATTAATAATAATACTGCCATCCATAAATTAGCCACAATCACATCAACAGTGACCATCGCAGAGAAAATATCACCGCCAACTTCAAACATTTCTTTCATAGACGCTTGGTTTGCGCCACCGCCAATCCAGCTGCCCGCAATGGTTGTCATACCGCGCCAGACCGCATCAGGTCCATGTCCGCCCACTGCTTCAGGGTATACGGCACTCATGATTAAAATAGCTAATGGACCACCAATCACAATGCCTGCGGTTCCTGTTAAGAACATAATTAATGCTTTAGGGCCCAGATTAATAATCGCTCTTAAATCAATGCTAATGGTTAATAAGATTAAACACGCAGGTAATAAATACCGCGAAGCAACGTAATAAACACTCGACTGCGAGCCATCAACAATACCAAAGGTATTTAATAACGATGGTAAAAAATAGCATAGCAATAGTGCAGGCACATATTTGTAAAATGCTACAAGCCCTGGGCGCTGACTTGACGAGGTTTTAAAAATAAAGCCTAAAATAATCGCCAGTAAACCTAGTACAACAGCATCATTGGTGATCAAGGCAGTTTGGGGATCAGCCATAACGTTTCCTATTTTTATTTTTAATGGTGGGTTTTATGATTATCTTCAAGTTCTTCGATTTGATGTTGGATGACTTCAATAGCAGGGTCGTCGGGACATTCATCAACAAAAAATTGTAAATCATCTCGGGCCATTTTAGGGCAACCTAGCTGATTTAGTAAATAGCCTCTGTCGCGTCGCTCATAGGGATCATCCCCTAGCATTTCCATTAACAAATCAACGCAAGTTAACGCATGACCAAATTTGTTCTCACTAATAAAAGACCATTTTTGTTGCGCTAAAAATAATTTATATACTTCGTCTTCAAAAATAAGCTCAAGAGGCTCTTGCTCTTGTGCATTATCTTCGTTGCTGTTTTCAGGAATGATATACCAGCTTTGTTGACCACTACTTGGCTCAACAATGTACCCTTCATCATCGCTCATTGCGACGTGAATGCCCACTTCGCCTTGAGTTATGCTTACACTAGCATCAAGTTTTGCATGCTGTAAAAAATGGCATAACAAAATAGCTAAGGTGGTGGGGGTACCACTGCGCATAGATAAGGTGTAGCTAATACTGTTTAGCTTGTACTCAGGTACTTTAAGGCTTGACGCACTAAATAACCACTGACTGTAAAAGCAATCAAGTATTTGTTCTAAACGATCATGTGCATCGCGTGTTTGCGAACAAATAGTCTCTATTTGTTGCTCAAACGCAGTCAATATTTCAAGACTTGGTGTTAAGTCTATTTGAGGGTCCCATTTAGCTTCTGCTTTAATACAACGATATATTGCCGGTGGCAAAAAATCATCGTAGGCATCTTCTATATAAGATTCATCGTGTTCATCAAACCCGAGGGTGGTCATTCATACTACAACATTCTAGAAAACGAACACGTAGTTTACCTAATTTTAAGGCTAGATACCAATAATCAGAAATGAATTAAAGAGGTAAGCTTTGCACCTTGGGTGCAAAGCTTAAACAAATATTGTTAATTATAACAATAGCGGGGCTTTAGCAGTTGCTAAAAAGCCAATAGCTAAGATAACCGCAGTGTTAAACACTAAAAAGATGACCTTAGGTAATGTCGTGGTTTGCTTAGCACTAATAATCCCAACAGCGATATAAACAACCACCAGCACAATTTTTTCTAATAACCAAAGTTGCTCTAATGGATTTATTTTAGCCATGGCCATTAAAGTAATAGCCGAGATGATTAGTAAAGTGTCTATACTGTGGCTACCAATAAAAACCACTTTATTTTTAGCAAGGCTACCACTGCCCATGCGAGAAAAAGAACGTACGTAAAATAAAATAATACTCACTAGCGCAATTACCATGTGCGTATGTTTTAATGCTAAATAATCCATGTGTATTGTTACTTCTGTTTAGTTATGTGTTTTATCAGGAAAGCGTAAAAGTACCGCCTCAAGTTCTTCAAGTCTACCATTGAATACGTCAACAAGTTTAGGATCAAAATGCGTGCCTTTATTTGCATTGATCTCCGCAACCGCTTCTTCAAGCGTCCACGCACCTTTATAACAACGTTTATGGCGCAGTGCATCATAAACATCTGCCAATGCCACTATGCGAGCAAAAATATCGATACGCTCGCCTTTTAAGCCGCAAGGGTAACCAGAACCATCCCACTTTTCGTGATGTTGCTGTGCAATTAACGCCCCTGCACTGACTATTTTACGCGGTGAATCTTTTAAAATGGCGTAGCCTTTGCCTGCGTGGGTTTTCATAATTTCCCATTCATCGCTATTTAACTTACCAGGCTTATTTAAAATAGCATCTGGAATACCTATTTTTCCCACATCATGTAAAGGCGATGCAAAACGAATTAAATTCGCTTGCTCTTCAGATAATCCATACCCTAATGCCAACTCATAACAAATATAAGCAACCCGCTTTACGTGATTACCCGTTTCACATGAGCGCTGTTCAACCGCTTCACTTAAACGATAAACAAGTTCTTGTTGGGTGGCTTCAACTTCAGTATGTAATTGTACATTTTCAAATGCCAACTGCACATTTTGAGAAAAAATTTCAATTAAATTTCGTTGCGTATCCGTCAGTTTAGATGGCACACCGGATACAAATAACATCGAATTATGATTAAACTTACTACTGCAGTAGGCAAACAAATAGTCATCTCTGTAAACAATTGCTTTGTTGGCTAGGGCTTCTTGGCACGCTTGCAATTGATCTTCTGCCAGTACTGTTTCGAGCTCTTCCCCTTCGCGCTTCGCAAAATCACCAGTGCCAGAGCAAACAATCAGTTTTTTATTTAATTCCTCTGACGGATTTTGCGCAACTAAGGTGGTGGCGTACATAGCTTCGTCGGCCACGTTAAGTAAGGACGTTAGCTGCTGCATCACCCCCTCAATAAAGTTATCCATTGAATGAGTGGCAAAAATATTGCGAGAGGCGGTAATTATTTTTTCTAGCCCCTCACGTGACTGCTCAATAGAAATAATATATCGATACGAGCGAAGACTAGCCATCATCACGGTGAATAGTTTTTGTGCGGTGAGTTCTGTTTTTGATTTGTAGTCATTTATGTCGTAATTCACAATAACTTGGCGTTCAGGCGCTTGCCCCGGTTGCCCAGTACGTAAAATGATACGAATGTAATTATTTTTAACGGTATCGCGTATGTACTTCGCGACTTGCAAACCGGCGTCGTCTGTTTCCATTACAACATCAAGTAGGATGATGGCTGCATCAGGATGATCATCAATTAACTTTTTTGCCTCTGCACCTGAGTAAGCGCTAATAAATTCCAAACGTTTATCTTGGAATTTAAAGTCACTTAACGCTAAGCGGGTTACAGCATGAACCTCTGGCTCATCATCAACTATTAAAACTTTCCATGTCCCTTGCTCTTCACTTGCTACTTCAGGTGGTTGTTCATTTGAAAATAAAAAATCTTCCATCACATAGAATTCCTTAAACCATATGCAAACAAACAACGGAGCTATTTTAAATTATTTAGGGCCATTGTCCGAACGTTACGCGGTCGTTATTACCAAGATCTTTCACTGTGCTTACATTTATAAACGCCATTTGATTGAAAATATGACGAACAGCTGCACTTTGCTCAAATCCGTGTTCAATTAAAAGATAGCCACTTGCGTGTAAATAGTCACGTGATTGTGTAATTATTTGTTTAATATCAGCCATTCCTGCATCATCTGCAACTAATGCAGACAAAGGTTCAAAGCGTACGTCGCCTTGATATAAGTGTACATCGTCATGTTCTATATAGGGTGGATTGGTTACAATTAGATCAAATTTTTTGTTTTTTAACGCACTGAACCAGTTACTTTGCTCAACAGTGACATTATTTATCGCTAAACGTTGTTGGTTGCGCTTGGCCAACGCCACCGCGTCATCAATACGATCAACAGCCGTAATATCCCAAGTAGGCATTTCACTCCCTAGCGCCAGTGCTATTGCCCCGGTACCCGTACCTAAATCAAGTACTTTCGCGTTTTTAGGCACTTCGCATTCAAGCGCAAGCTCAACTAAGGTTTCTGTATCAGGTCGAGGGATGAGTGTTGTTGGGTTCACTTCAAGTTGCAAACTCCAAAATTCACGGCACCCGGTAATGTGCGAAACGGGTTCGCCTTGTAAGCGACGTTCACAAGCATGTTGAAATGCCTGATACTGCTGATCTGTGAGCTGTTTTTCAGGCCAAGTAAATAAATAACTTCGTGGTTTTTGTAAAATATTGAGCAGTAATACTTGTGCATCTAACTTTGCGCTATCACTACTTGATGCTAATAAATTAGCACCTGTAGCAATAGCGTTTTCAACAGTGGGGTTCACGATTAATCGTCGCCCATTGCTGCAAGTAAGTCGGCTTGATGCTCTTGCATTAGTGGCTCAACAACGGCACCTAAGTCACCCGCTACCACTTCATTAAGACGATAAAGTGTTAGGTTAATACGGTGATCGGTAATACGACCTTGTGGATAATTGTAGGTACGAATACGCTCAGAACGATCACCGCTGCCCACTAAGTTACGACGCTCTGATGCTTCAGCAGCATGACGCTTTTCATCTTCAGCTTGCTGAAGGCGTGCAGCCAATACCGACATCGCTTTAGCACGGTTTTTATGCTGAGAGCGCTCATCTTGACACTCAACCACTACACCCGTAGGTAAATGGGTAATGCGAATGGCAGAGTCGGTTTTATTAACGTGCTGACCACCCGCGCCCGATGCTCTAAAGGTATCAACTTTAATATCAGCAGTATTGATTTCGATGGCTTCTGCTTCTGGTACTTCAGCCATAACAGCTACAGTACATGCTGAGGTATGTACACGGCCCTGAGACTCAGTTTCAGGGACACGTTGCACACGGTGCACGCCTGATTCAAACTTTAATTGCCCGTAAACACCTTCACCGCTGATGTTAGCAATTACTTCTTTATAACCACCGTGTTCACCTTCGTTGGTGGTGACAACTTCTACTTTCCATTTTTTTGTTTCTGCGTAACGGCTGTACATTCTGAATAAGTCACCAGCAAAAATAGCCGCTTCATCGCCACCCGTTCCAGCGCGAACCTCTAAAAACACGTTGTTATTGTCTTTCGGATCTTTAGGCAGCATCAGAACTTGAATATCGTCTTCTAAAGTCGAAATCTGTGCTTTTGCTTCTTTATATTCTTCTTGTGCCATTTCACGCATTTCAGGGTCTGAATCTTTAAGCATTTCTTCAGCACTGCTCAAATCTTCTTGCGCTTGCTGGTACGCTAAAAATGTTTTTACCACTTCTTCAAGCTCAGAGTATTCTTTTGAAAGAGTACGAAAGCGGTTTTGATCACTAATGACCGATGGGTCACTTAGCAGCGCTTGTACTTCTTCATAGCGCTCAACTAAGGTTTCTAATTTACGATAAACGGACTCTTTCATTTAACTGTTATTCCTGATCTATACCTAACATTTTTTTCAATTGATTTAACTGAGCCACTTCACCTTTTTTCGCTGCATCTTGGATGGCACGGGTAGGCGCGTGCATTAAGCGATTGGTTAATTTATTGGCTAGCTCTAATATTACTTTTTCAGCATTTTTACCTGTATTTAGCTGGCTAATCGCCCTATCTACAAGCTCTGCTTTTGTTGTTTGTACATCATTACGGTAGTGGCGAATTAAATCCACTGAATCTAGTGAACGCAGCCACATAAAAAACTCTTTGGTGCGCTCACTAATAATAATTTGTGCTTGCTCTGCCGCTTGCTCACGCGCTGCCATGTTTTCGCTAACAATCGTTTGTAAGTCATCAACCGAATATAAATAAGCGTCGTCAAGCTCACCTACTTGACTCTCAATGTCGCGCGGCACAGCAATATCTATAAATAACATTGGCTTATAACGGCGTTGTTTTAGTGCTTGTTCTACTACCCCTTTACCAATAATAGGCAAAGTACTGGCAGTGGAGCTAATAACAATATCAGCTTGGTGTAATCGTTCAGGTAATTGTGCCAAAGCAATAACATCTGCTGATACTTCATCAGCTAAGCCGCGAGCGCGTTCAATTGTTCTATTGGCTACGGTTATTTTTTGCGGTTCATTTTGGTATAGATGTTTTGCTACCAGCTCAATGGTTTCACCGGCACCAATTAATAGCACCTTGGTTTTGTCTAACTTGCCGTAAATGTGCTTTGCAAGATTAACCGCAGCAAATGCGACCGATACCGCACTCGCGCCAATATTGGTTTCGGTGCGTACTTCTTTTGCCACTGAAAAGGTTTTTTGAAACAAACGATCAAAAGTAACGCCCACCGCATCGTGGGTTTTAGCACTATTATACGCTTGCTTTATTTGCCCTAAAATCTGTGGCTCGCCTAATACTAATGAATCAAGCCCACAAGCTACACGCATTAAATGATTTATTGCTGCGCCGTCTTCATAACAATAAATATTTTTACTCAGTTCATGTTCATCTAAACCATGGAAACTGGCTAACCATTGCAACAATGTTTGGGAATTTTGCTGCGCAAGGCTACAATACACCTCAGTGCGATTACAGGTAGAGACAATAACCGCCTCATTAAAGTCGGCATGGCCACTTAATTGTTGTAGCGCCTCTGAAATTTGCTCAGGCGAAAAGGCCACTTTTTCTCGTAAATCTACGGATGCGGTTTTGTGATTAATACCAAGTGCTATTATGGTCATATCTGCCAAATATTGCTGAGCCCTACTACATAGGCGGCAATTTTATCAAAAATCTCAGGAATATGGAAAGTAAGGAACAACATTTGACTCGACAATATTTTATTTTAACCCTGTTATTTGTGTTTTTAACGGGCTGCGCTAATAAAAACAACTATAATACAAAAACTTACGAAGACTGGAAGTTACGCCTTAGCGAACAAAAAACTTGGCAGGTGGAAGGTAAATTAGCGTTTATTAGCCCTGATGAACGTCAATCTGCCAACTTAAATTGGCAACAAACACAAAATAGCAATCATTTAGTGTTAACCACATTTATTGGCACCCGGATTTTATCGCTCAAACAAACCGCAATGGGCGCTGAATTAATATTTGATGATCAACAGTTTTTTGATACTAATGCGAGTAAACTTTTACAGCGCTTAACGGGGTTTACTTTGCCGGTTAATAACGCCGGTCAGTGGTTAAAAGCGACTATTGACGATCAAACCTTAGACGTTGACCAGTTAGGCCGTGCTAGAAGCGTGTTATGGTTTGATGGCGATGGCAAAAAATGGCAAATAAACTACACCAGTTATGTGCAAAAACACGGTTTTTGGTTGCCAAACGCCTTAACCTTAACCCATCAAAAGATTAAAATTAAAATCAAACTCTACGATTGGCAGTTTAACTAATTATGAATACTCTCTGTGAATTTTCGCTGATTGCCCCAGCTAAGCTAAATTTATTTTTACATATTAATGGTCGCCGCGATGATGACTATCATGAATTAGAAACCCTGTTTACATTTTTGAACTATGGCGATGAACTCCATTTTACGCTTAGTAATGATAAAAATATTAGTATTAGCGGCGACACTCATGACATTGCGTTAACGGACAACTTGATTTATAAGGCAGCGTTGTTACTACAAACTCAGTGTAAAGTGAATGTAGGTGCAAAAATAAATTTAACCAAACGTTTGCCTATGGGCGGAGGCGTTGGTGGCGGTTCATCCGATGCAGCAACAACACTTTTAGCCCTTAATACTCTGTGGAATACTGCCCTTACATCAGATGAACTTGCAGATTTAGGGTTAAAACTCGGTGCAGACGTACCTGTATTCATTAAAGGTAAAAGTGCCATAGCGCATGGCATTGGCGAGCAATTAGAGTATGTTAAACTGCCACAAAAATGGTACTGCGTTGTTTTTCCAAACCAGCATGTCAGCACTGCAAAAATATTTACTCACCCGGATTTAAAACGCGACACACCTAAGCTTTCAGGTGACTGGCAACAGCAGATTTTAACTAACGATTGTGAGCCTTTAGTGAAAAAGCTGTGTCCCGAGGTTGAAAAAACCCTGCAGTGGTTGCTAAAATACGCCCCATCAAAGATGACCGGAACAGGTTCATGTTGTTTTGTTGAATTTGCTAGCCAAGTTCAAGCACAAGATGTACTTGCTAACCTCCCCCATACTTGGCAGGGGTTTATCGCTTCAAGCGTTAATACTTCTCCTGCTCACACGGAGTTAGCCGCCATCATTGATAAATGAAGTAACGTACAAGTAATCACAAGTTAACCTACTTTGTTCATTCAATGTAAGTTAGTCCAAAAATTCAGTGCCTGAGGAACCCTACCGTGCCTGACATGAAGCTCTTCGCTGGTAACGCAACACCTGACCTAGCTCAAAAAGTTGCAAAACGTTTATATATTGAATTAGGCGATGCTGTTGTTGGCCGTTTTAGTGACGGTGAGATCAGTGTTCAAATTAATGAAAATGTTCGTGGCTCGGATGTTTTTATCTTACAATCAACCTGTGCTCCCACTAACGATAACCTGATGGAACTTATCGTTATGGTTGATGCGCTACGCCGTGCATCTGCCGGTCGTATCACTGCTGTTATTCCTTACTTTGGTTATGCTCGTCAAGATCGTCGTGTTCGTTCTGCGCGTGTACCAATTACAGCTAAAGTGGTTGCGGATTTCTTATCAAGTGTAGGTGTTGACCGCGTTCTTACGGTTGATTTACACGCTGAGCAAATCCAAGGCTTCTTCGATGTACCAGTGGATAACGTATTTGGTAGCCCAGTATTATTAGAAGATATGAAAAACCGCGACTTTGATGACGTGGTAGTTGTATCACCTGATATTGGTGGTGTTGTACGTGCCCGTGCAATTGCAAAACTATTAAACGATACCGACTTAGCTATTATTGATAAACGTCGCCCTCAAGCTAACGTTTCTCAAGTAATGCATATTATTGGTGACGTTGAAGGCCGCGATTGTATTATTGTTGATGACATGATTGATACCGGTGGTACATTGTGTAAAGCGGCTGAAGCCCTTAAAGAACATGGCGCTAAACGTGTATTTGCTTACGCTACTCACCCAATTCTTTCTGGTACGGCTGCAGAAAACTTACGTAACTCTGTGATTGATGAGGTAATTGTAACTGACTCAATTCCACTGTCTGACGAACTAAAAGCACTTGATATTGTTAAAGTATTAACGCTTGCAGATATGTTAGCAGAGACTATTCGTCGCATTAGCAACGAAGAATCTATCTCGGCAATGTTTGAACACTAAAGTTAAACATTAATGAGTATAAAAGCGCCTTTTGGCGCTTTTTTTGTAAGCGATGTTTATTTTATAAACCCGCGGTGGTATGATAGCGCGCCTTTTGGCTAGGGACCTTGGTCGCAAAGGCCCTAACACTTTTAATTATTGGAGACATTATGTCTAACACAACTTATACTTATGACGCTGAACTTCGCGTAGAAACTGGTACTGGTGCGAGCCGCCGCCTACGTCGCGAAGACAAAGTGCCGGCAATCCTTTATGGAGCTGATAAAGAAGCTTTATCGCTTACTTTTGAACATAAAGATATGATCAAAGCACAAGAAGACGAAGGCTTTTACACTCACATTCTTACATTGAATGTAGGTGGCGAGAAAGTTGAAGCTATCTTAAAAGATATCCAACGTCACCCTTTCAAGCCTAAGCTTACTCACCTTGATTTCCAACGTGTAGACGCAACTCACAAACTAGTAACTAAGGTTCCTTTACACTTCATCGGTGAAGATAAAGTAACTAAGTTAGGTGCAACTGTTGTTCACCAGTTAACTGAAGTTGAAATTTCTTGTCTTCCTAAGTCACTTCCAGAATTCATCGAAGTTAACGTTTCTGATCTTGTTGCTGGTGATTCAATCCACCTTACAGATCTTGCGTTCCCTAAAGGTGTTCAATCTGTTGAGCTTGGTAAAGGCGAAGGCCACGATCAGTCTATCGTTACTATCAAAGCTAACAAAGCAGCTCCAACTGAAGACGACGCTTCAGACGCTGCAGAATAATATTTAAGGTCTCGCACCTTGAATTCTATTCAAATGCTTGTGGGCCTGGCTAATCCAGGCCCCGAATACGCAAATACACGCCACAACGCAGGTGCTTGGTTCATTCAAGAACTCGCTGCACGCTACAACTGCACGCTAAAACACGACCCTAAATATCACGGCCTTACTGGCAAAGTGATTATTCAAGGCAAAGAATTCAAATTACTGATCCCCACCACTTACATGAACTTAAGTGGCAAAGCGGTGAGTAGTTTAGCCAATTTTTTTAAAATCCCAGTGGAAGACATACTTGTTGCCCATGATGAATTGGATTTAGACCCGGGCGTTGCTAAATTAAAAAAAGGCGGCGGACATGGCGGTCATAATGGCTTAAAAGACATTATTGCAAAAATGGCAAATCAAAAAGACTTTATGCGCTTACGCATAGGTGTTGGTCATCCTGGACATCGTGAAATGGTCACCGGTTGGGTGCTTGGAAAAGCAGCCAAGGAAGATCAAGAAAAAATGGATGCCGCAGTTGATGAAGCAGTTCGTTGTATGGAAATACTTGCTAAAGACGGTGTGTTAAAAGCACAAAACAGACTACATTCGTTTAAGCCCTAACTTTTTAGGGTATACGTACACACGTTTTAAACGAATCTAAACAAGGTATCTTACTATGGGTTTTAAATGTGGCATCGTTGGCTTGCCTAATGTTGGTAAATCAACACTTTTCAATGCATTGACTAAAGCGGGTATTGAAGCCGCTAACTTTCCTTTTTGTACCATTGAACCTAATACAGGTGTGGTACCGGTGCCAGATCCTCGCCTAGACGAACTTGCTAAAATTGTTAACCCACAACGCATTCTTACAACAAGTATGGAATTTGTGGATATTGCAGGTTTAGTTAAAGGTGCATCGAAAGGTGAAGGCCTAGGCAATCAGTTTTTAGCAAATATTCGTGAAACAGATGCGATTGGCCATGTAGTTCGCTGTTTTGAAGATGAAAACGTTATTCACGTAGCGGGTACTATTGACCCTGCGGACGACATTGACGTGATCAACACTGAGCTTGTGCTTGCTGATATGGACAGTGCTGATAAAGCAATTTTCCGTAATGCAAAAAAAGCAAAAGGCGGTGATAAAGACGCAAAAGAGCAAAATGCAGTACTTGAAAAAGTAAAAGTACATCTTGATGAAGGCTTAACTTTACGTTCTTTAGCACTAACAAAAGAAGAAAAAGCAGCAATTGCACCTATTAACTTCTTAACCATCAAGCCAACGATGTATATTGCAAACGTAGCAGAAGATGGATTTGAAAATAACCCACTACTTGATCGTGTGCGTGAAATAGCTGCCGCTGAAGATGCGGTTGTAGTACCTGTGTGTGCTGCCATCGAGTCTGAGCTTTCAGAGCTTGAAGATGAAGACAAGTTAGAGTTTATGGCTGACCTTGGTCTTGAAGAGCCAGGGCTTAACCTTGTTATTCGTGGCGGTTATGAATTACTGCACTTACAAACCTACTTTACTGCGGGTGTAAAAGAAGTTCGTGCATGGACTATCCCTGTGGGTGCAACAGCGCCACAAGCTGCAGGTAAAATCCATACCGACTTTGAACGTGGCTTTATCCGTGCGCAAACAATTGCTTTTGATGACTTTATTGCTTGTAAAGGCGAAAGCGGTGCAAAAGAAGCAGGTAAAATGCGTCAAGAAGGTAAAGAATACATTGTTAAAGATGGCGATGTAATGAACTTCTTGTTCAACGTATAATTAATCACTGCGCCACCTTGAGTGGCTAATTGTTTTAAAAGGCTCGTTTTTACGGGCCTTTTTTATTTTCAGCCGAATATTAGTCTACCCTAGTAATAAGCTTTCAAACGTAAAGCAAAGCTAAAATTATAATACTCAGCTCATAAAGAGTGTTAAAAAAGCAACGTTTTAATTAAAAAGTAGCCGGTTAGCCTATTTTTCCTGCAAACAAACCAACTTAAGTGTTTTTTTGCAAAAAAGGTGTTGACGAATTTGGGGCATATCAGCATAATACGCCCCGCACTCAGCGATGAAGTGCTAACAAAAAAGATGGCTAAGTAGCTCAGCTGGTTAGAGCACATCACTCATAATGATGGGGTCACAGGTTCAAATCCCGTCTTAGCCACCATTTATTTTTTGTTGCTCAATGAAGAGTTTAAAATAACTACCATTTCTTTGATTAATTCAAAGCAATAATGCGGGAGTGGCGGAATTGGTAGACGCGCTGGATTTAGGTTCCAGTATCTTAGGATGTGAGAGTTCAAGTCTCTCCTTCCGCACCATGTTCTTGATAAGAATTAAAACTATCAATTGTTTATTGTTGGGATATCGCCAAGCGGTAAGGCACCAGGTTTTGATCCTGGCATTCCCAGGTTCAAATCCTGGTATCCCAGCCAACAATGGCTAAGTAGCTCAGCTGGTTAGAGCACATCACTCATAATGATGGGGTCACAGGTTCAAATCCCGTCTTAGCCACCATTTCTTTTCTAGAAGTGGCTCTGCAAGAGTTAAATTGCAACTCAATGAAGAGTTTAAAATAACTACCATTTCTTTGATTAATTCAAAGTGATAATGCGGGAGTGGCGGAATTGGTAGACGCGCTGGATTTAGGTTCCAGTATCTTAGGATGTGAGAGTTCAAGTCTCTCCTTCCGCACCATATTCTTTGATAAGAATTAAAATTATCAGCAATTTCTTAGTTGGGATATCGCCAAGCGGTAAGGCACCAGGTTTTGATCCTGGCATTCCCAGGTTCAAATCCTGGTATCCCAGCCAACTTCTTCTACCAAAGAACGTTGAATTAAGAAATACTCTGTTAGGAGTCTAAATATAAAATTGTATGCGGGAGTGGCGGAATTGGTAGACGCGCTGGATTTAGGTTCCAGTATCTTAGGATGTGAGAGTTCAAGTCTCTCCTTCCGCACCATATTCTTGATAAGAATTAAAACTATCAGCAATTTCTTAGTTGGGATATCGCCAAGCGGTAAGGCACCAGGTTTTGATCCTGGCATTCCCAGGTTCAAATCCTGGTATCCCAGCCAACTTCTTCTACCAAAGAGCGTTGTATAAGAAAACTCTGTTAAGAGTATAAATATAAGCCTGTATGCGGGAGTGGCGGAATTGGTAGACGCGCTGGATTTAGGTTCCAGTATCTTAGGATGTGAGAGTTCAAGTCTCTCCTTCCGCACCATGTTCTTAACTAGAACTAAAACTCATCCAAATTTAGAGTTGGGATATCGCCAAGCGGTAAGGCACCAGGTTTTGATCCTGGCATTCCCAGGTTCAAATCCTGGTATCCCAGCCAATTTGCACACGTCTTTGATTACACTTCACGATTTACCCTAAATTCCAATTATCTAACTTATATCTTTAATTCTTTTTCTACTTTTATAACCCAATACCACTTTTTTCAGATATAAAAAAAGACCCAAATTTGAGCCTTTTAATAACTATAAGTATTTTAACTAAGCTCACCGCTTATTGCGTATTTCAGCACCCAGTTTTTTACCGGCCCTGTATTATTAGCTAACTTTAAAAATGTGCTGCGCGCCCATTTTAATGGGGCTATTTGATTTGAGAAACCAAAGTAGCAAGCATCCATCATACTCATCATTAACAAATTAGCGTTACGACGACTACGCTCGTATTCTTTAAGCATTAGCGGGCACCCTACATCATCAGCTGTACGTAACACTTCAGCTAAAGCAGCTACATCTTGAAAGCCTAAATTAACACCCTGTCCTGCCAGAGGATTAATGGTGTGCGCCGCATCACCCACTAAAACAAGTCTGCCTTGTGAATAATTATTGGCATGCTGCCTTGCTAGAGGAAATATAGCATGGCTTTGTACTTCAAAATCACCAGCAAGCTTTGGAAACTTTTCAACAATCTGAGCCTTTAATGCACTAGGCGATAGATCTTTAAATGCTTTGAGGGTATTTGCATCGTCATACCAAATTAAATTTGCGTAGGGTGCTTGCATAGGTAAAAACGCAACAGGCCCCGAAGGTGTAAACTGCTGCCATGTTTTTACTTGTTGTGGGGCGTCTAGTTTTATTAATACGCCCATACAATGCTGCTGATATTGCCAGCCTGTTATGCCAATATTGGCTTTACTGCGTAATTGTGATTGTCCACCATCTGCTGCAATGACTAAATCGGCCGTATAGCTTTGCTCGTTATAGTGCAAGGTAATGCTATCAAGGTTTTGCTCTATTGCCGTTAAAGCCGATGAAGGATTAATCATTTCAATATTATGTTGCTCAAATTGCTGCCATAAACTGGCTTGAATTAGCTTATTCTCAATTAAATGACCTAAATGGGTGGTATTAATAGCATGACAATCAAATAATAAATGATCGTTACCACGCTCAAAAGTCTCTAATTGTTCATAGGGAGCCAACCTATTTACTCGTAGTAATGGCATTGCACCGAGCTGATCAAGCAGCTTTTCAGAAAAGCGATTAATAGCCGAAACACGAATATCAACATCATCACTACTAAGTACCTGTGATGCGTCTATTGGGTGTTTTTCAATAACACGTACGGCTTTGCCTTGTTGCGCTAATTTAATAGCCATGGCGGCACCAACCATGCCGCCCCCTACTATAATTACATTATTTTTAGCCATGTTTTTCATCATTTTAATTCTGACTTAACTCTGCTTCGATTGTATCGTAATTAGTTTGCTCAGTGTGAGCGCTTCGCTTAATTCTCTTATTAAACCCATACTATATTGATTTCAGATCACAAACATGAAATCTATACTTGGTTTTGAGCGTGTATCCAGCTAAAATACGCGTCCTTTAAGTCGAGCGAAATTTTAATAGTTACGCCACTTATACCTGTTTCTAGCACATGTTTGTGCCACTATCGAATTGAACACGAGGCTATATTTCAATGAGCAAAAAGCTGCATATTAAAACCTGGGGTTGTCAGATGAACGAATACGACTCTCAGAAAATGGCTGATCTTCTAGATGCTACCAACGGCTATCAGCTAACTGAAGAAGCTGCTGATGCTGATGTTATCTTACTTAACACCTGTTCAATTCGTGAAAAAGCCCAAGAAAAAGTATTTCACCAACTAGGCCGTTGGAAGTTATTAAAAGATGACAAACCAGACCTTATTATTGGTGTAGGCGGCTGTGTAGCATCACAAGAAGGTGATTCAATTCGCCAACGTGCGCCGTTTGTAGATGTTATTTTTGGTCCACAAACTTTGCACCGTTTACCTGAAATGATTAAACAAGTGCAAGGTAACAAAGGGTCATCAGTTGTTGATATTTCATTCCCTGAGATTGAAAAATTTGACCGCTTACCAGAGCCAAAAGCGGAAGGTCCTTCTGCGTTTGTATCAATTATGGAAGGTTGTTCTAAATACTGTACTTTCTGTGTTGTACCTTACACTCGTGGTGAAGAAGTGAGCCGTCCTGTTGATGACGTGCTATTAGAAGTTGCACAGTTAGCCGAGCAAGGCGTACGTGAAGTAAACCTATTAGGTCAAAACGTAAATGCGTACCGTGGTGATACACACGATGGTGAAATTTGCTATTTCTCAGACCTCATTCGTTTAGTAGCCGCAATTGACGGGATTGACCGTATTCGTTACACCACCTCACACCCTGTAGAGTTTACTCCCGACATTATTGATGCGTATGCCGATGTACCAGAGCTGGTTGATCACTTACACCTTCCAGTACAAAGTGGCTCAGACCGTGTTTTAAATTTAATGAAACGCGGCCATACTGCACTTGAGTACAAATCAACTATTCGTAAGCTACGTAAAATTCGCCCTAACCTAAGCATGTCGTCAGATTTCATCATAGGTTTCCCAGGTGAGAGCAAGGCCGATTTTGAAGCCACCATGAACCTTATCAACGATATTGGTTTTGATATGAGCTTTAGCTTTATTTACAGTGCACGCCCAGGTACGCCAGCGGCCGATTTACCAGATGACGTGACCGAGCAAGAGAAAAAAGAGCGCCTGTACTTATTACAAAACCGTATTACACAAATGGCGCAGCAAATTAGCCGCCAAATGTTTGATACCGAACAACGTATTTTAGTTGAAGGTCCTTCTAAGAAGAACCCAATGGAACTACGTGGACGTACTGAAAACAACCGTGTAGTTAACTTTGTTGGCCCACACACAGTGATCGGTCAGTTTGTTGATGTACGTATTACCGAGGCACTACCAAACTCTTTACGTGGCGATTTAGTTCGTACAGAATCAGAAATGAACTTACGCCGCGAAATTGCGCCTTCTGCTATTTTAACTAAAGCAGCGAGTGAGCAAAAAACCGAGACAGCTAACGAAATTGGCGTTGCTACTTTCGTACCTTAGTTGCAAAAATTCATTGCGCCAGTTAACGCTGGCGCACTGTAATAGGAAGTAATTTTGAGTAATCAGTTAAAAACATTAGAGATTTATTTAGAACCTGCCGACAACAAACGCCTTTCTTCATTATGTGGCCCGTTTGACGAAAACATCAAACAAATTGAACGCCGTCTAGGTGTTGAAATTATTCATCGTGACAACTTTTTCAAAGTAACCGGTAAACTACACAGTAGCGCCGGCGCGGTAGAGATCTTAAAAAACCTTTATATTGATACTCAGCCTGTGCGTGGAGAAATTGGCGAAATTGAGCCTGACAACGTACATTTAGCCATCACTGAGTCTAAAGCGCTTGAGCAAGACACCTCTAGTAGCGCCTATGGCAAAGAAATGATGATTAAAACCCGTCGTGGCGTTATTAAACCGCGAAACGATAACCAAGGCTTGTATGTTGCTAATATTTTGCACCACGACATTACCTTTGGTATTGGCCCTGCAGGTACAGGTAAAACCTATCTTGCAGTTGCAGCGGCAGTTGATGCACTAGAGCGCCAAGAAATACGCCGCATATTGCTCACTCGCCCTGCGGTTGAAGCGGGTGAAAAACTCGGTTTTTTACCGGGTGACTTAAGCCAAAAAATAGACCCTTACTTACGCCCACTTTACGATGCCTTATTTGAAATGCTTGGCTTTGAGCGTGTTGAAAAGCTAATTGAAAAAAACATCATTGAAATTGCGCCACTGGCTTATATGCGCGGCCGCACACTTAATGATGCGTTTATTATCTTAGATGAAAGCCAAAATACCACCACAGAGCAAATGAAAATGTTCTTAACCCGTATTGGCTTTAATTCTAAAGCGGTGATCACCGGCGACATAACCCAAGTTGATTTACCTCGTGGCGCGCGCTCTGGTCTTCGTCATGCTATTGAAGTGTTAGATGGCGTTGATGAAATTAGCTTTAATTTTTTCAAATCGCACGATGTAGTACGCCACCCTGTAGTAGCCCGCATTGTAGAAGCGTATGAGCGCAACGATGAACGTGAGCGTCTTAAGCGATTAGAGAAACAACAAGCCAAAGAAGCGCTCGCCGCTCAAGAGCAACCTGCGACTAAAGAGTAACACCGTGAAAACAGAACTTGATTTACAAATAGCGTGTGAGTTTGACAACTTACCTAGCCTCGAGCAGTTTGCCATGTGGGCCGATAAAGTGCTTAGCCAATATCGTGACGAGTCAGAGCTGACCATTGTCATCAGCGATGAGGAACAGTCGCAACAGCTCAATAATGACTACCGAGGTAAAAATAAGCCTACCAACGTATTATCATTTGAATTTGAAGCGCCACCGGGTATTGATATCCCACTTGTGGGTGACTTAATTATTTGCCCAGCCATTGTTTTGGCTGAGGCGCAAGAGCAAGAAAAGTCATTTCATGACCACTTTGCTCATATGGTTATTCATGGATGCTTGCATTTACTTGGATTTGACCATATAAAGAGTGAAGATGCGTTAGAGATGGAAAGTATAGAAAAGCAATTACTTGCTGAACTAAACATAGCAGACCCATACTGGGACGATATTTAAATAAACGGAGCAATTAGACGTAATGAGCGACGATAACTCGCAATCTAGCCAGGGTTCTTCTGGCAGGACTTGGCTGGGCCGTATAACCCACATGCTGCAAGGGGAACCCCAGAATAGAGAAGAGCTGGTTGAGGTAATTGCCGATGCCCAAGAGCGGGATGTAATCGATCCTGAAACCAAAGAAATGATTGAAGGTGTGCTTGGTGTGTCTGAGCTTAAAGTGCGAGATATTATGATCCCGCGCTCACAAATGGTCACTTTGGAAATTGATAGCCCGCTTGAAGAGCATATACCTATGATGGTTGACTCTACCCACTCTCGCTTTCCGGTGGTGTGTGAAGATAAAGACCATGTAGAAGGGATTTTACTCGCAAAAGACTTATTACCCCTCATTTTAAATAAAGATGAGCATTTACCATCGCTACGTGATTATTTACGCCCTGCTATGGTAGTGCCTGAAAGTAAACGGGTTGATACCCTGCTTAATGAATTTCGTCAGCAACGCTACCATATGGCGATTGTAATTGATGAGTACGGCGGTGTATCGGGTTTAGTAACCATTGAAGATATTCTTGAGATCATTGTTGGCGAAATCGAAGATGAGCACGATGAAGAAGAAGAACAACAAGATATTCGTCAACTGGCTAAGCATGTTTACGTTGTGCAGGCATTAACCCCTGTAGATGACTTTAACGAGCATTTTAAATCAGGTTACAGCTCACAAGACGCCGACACTATTGGTGGTACTGTATTGCATGCCTTTGGCCATATGCCGAGTCGTGGCGAAACCATCGATATAGAAGGATTTCAGTTTAAAGTAACTAACTCTGATAATCGTCGTATATTGCAACTGCAAGTCACCATTCCTAAGGCTGATGATAACGACAGTGAAGAAACTGCTAACTAGCCCCACCCTACTAGCAAAAGATAAAAAAGCATGGCTCGCACTAGTTGCGGGCCTTGTTTTAACTTTTAGCTACGCGCCTTTTGGTATTTGGCCGATTGTATTTTTTAGTTTGGCCGCATTATTTTTTTGTATCCCTGCAAACCTCACAGGAAAAAAACACGCTAAAACCGCCGCTAAATATGGCTTTATATTTGGCCTAGGTTGGTTTGGTGCCGGTATAAGTTGGGTGCATGTTTCTATCGCCACCTTTGGCGGTATGCCACTGTTCGCTTCCATTTCGTTAATGGTATTACTGTGCAGCTACCTTGCGTTATTTCCTGCGTTGGCGCTGTGGGCAACCACTCGCTTTTCGAGCGGCTCTATAAGCTTTGCCGCGCTACTACTCCCTTGTTTTGCTATTAGTGAATATTTGCGTGCCAAGCTGTTAACTGGTTTTCCTTGGTTAAGCTTTGGTTATACACAAACTGATAGCCCACTTAATGCCCTCGCTCCTTTTATTGGTGAATTTGGGCTCACGCTATTATGTATTGCCATTGGGTTTGCATTGTACAGCTTAACCCAAAAACAATTTAAAATGCCTGTTGTTACCGCTACTGTGGTTTTGCTTGCCTTCGCAGGCGCACACTTAACAAAGACAACCAATTACTCCGATAGAAACCTGTCTGTGCTGCTTGTACAAGGTAATATAAAACAACACTTGCGCTTTGATCCTAGTGAGTTTTGGACCACCATGAGTAAGTATCAGGATATGACGCGCCGTCACTGGGATGCCGATTTAATTGTGTGGCCTGAAGCCGCAGTGCCTGAGATAGAAGCGCTTGCTGATTCATACTTGGCAGGCTTAGACAGTGCCGCCTCATTTAATAAAACCGCGCTAGTAACGGGTATTGTTGATTACCAACGCGACACTAAAACCATTTTTAATACCCTGATTGTGGTCGGTAACAAAGAGCAAAATGATGAACACGGCCACTATCGTTACTTAGATAGTAACCGCTATCAAAAGCACCAATTACTGCCGATTGGAGAGTTTGTTCCCTTTGAAGACATACTCCGCCCCATAGCGCCGTTATTTGATTTACCTATGTCATCGTTCTCGCGCGGTGATAAAGTGCAAGATAACTTACGTGCGAATGGCTTTAGCCTGCTGCCCGCCATTTGCTACGAAATAGTATTTGCCGATTTAGTGCGGGGTAATTATAAAAGCGACTCTGATTTACTATTTACTGTGAGTAACGATGCCTGGTTTGGTGATTCTATTGGCCCCCACCAGCATATCCAAATTGCCCGCATGCGCGCCCTAGAACTACAGCGTCCACTAGTACGTGTTACCAACAATGGCATAAGTGGTGTATACGACCCGATAAGCCAAACACGCCAAACTATGCCACAGTTTGAAGCTACCACACTTAAAGCCAATATAAAGCTAATACAAGGGGATAGCCTGTATAGCCAACACGGCAATATGTTTGTATGGTTCATATTAGTCTTATTAACTTTAGTGTCCGGTATTTTTAAACAAAGGCATCAATAGTAAAGGCCTGTCTTAGGCAGGCACAAACCACACTTTTTTCCTTTATTCAACATCACAAAAAAGCATTGCTATGCTATGAATTAGTACGTAAACTCGCCATCTTTTTTATTGTCTGAATCTTCAGCATTCAGGTAATTTTCTATGAGTAAAATTAAATTTAGGCTTCAAATAGATACAAAACTAAATTTAACGGTCACTTAAAATATTTATGAAATTGTCACTCATTACTATTTATTAGCTACACTATTAATTGAGCATGCGGTGATTTTATTTTGTTTGGAGTTAGCTTAAATGGTAAATCGCAGTATTTTAATTGGTATAATATTAACAGCTATACAGTTGATTTTATTATCTTTTCAAATTTTCATAAGTAATCACCCTAATATACTTTTAATTATTCCCTCTATGGCATTGGGGGTAGCTATGTTATTGCTATTGGTTTTTCAAAAGCAGCAAATGCAAGAGAGAAATCATTGGTATGAACAAATATTGGATGCTGTACCTTTACCTTTATCTGTTACCGATATTGATATGAACTGGACATTTGTTAATAAAGCAGCCACATCCCCTCTTGGAGTAAACCGTGAGGATGTATTGGGCATGTCGTGTCACAACTGGGGGGCAAATATTTGTCAAACGCCTAATTGTGGAGTGAGATGTTTACGTAACAACCAGCCTAAGACTCATTTTCATCAATGGGATAAAGACTTTGATGTTAATACATCTTACCTAACAAACTCTAAAGGCCAACAAATTGGCCATGTTGAAGTTGTATCCGATGTGACCGAAAAAGTGGCACTTGCCAACGTTTATAAACACGTCATGAGTATGTCTAAGAGCTTAAACTCTGATGCAGGTACCGTTAGCGAAGTCGGTATTAACTTAGCATCAAGCACAACCGAATTACTTAGCACTGTTGAAGAAATGAGTCAGTCACTCTCGGAAGTACGAGCTCAATCTGAAGCAAATGCCACCAGCGTTGCCGAAGTTAGGTTATTCGCAAGCGAAATTGTTGAACGAGTTGAATTGGCTAACACTGCTATGAGCGAGATGGTTAACACTATAGAGCAACTCAGTACCTCCAGCAAAGAGATTGGTGAAGTTATTCAGGTAATTGACGGTATTGCAGCACAAACAAATTTATTAGCTCTTAATGCTGCAATTGAGGCTGCTAGAGCTGGCGAGCAAGGTCGTGGCTTTGCAGTTGTTGCTGATGAAGTAAGAACTCTGGCGCAACGATCATCTAATGCAGCACAAGAAACTGGCACTCTTATTTTAGCCTCTATTAGCAGTGTTGAATCTGGAAAATCCGCTGTTAATGATGTAGCGGGACGTTTAGATTTAATTGTTAAGGATATGTCGCAATTACTTAATTTAACACAAGATATTGATTCGGCTACCAAACGTCAAACGGACAGTATTTCTCATGCTGATGAGGGACTTTCACAGGTAGAACCGGTTTTACGTAACAACTCATCTATTGCAGAAAGTACCGCTGAAATATCAGACCGAATTATCGAGCAATTAACTCAAATTAACCAATTATTAAGTAACCTATCGGACGTTGAGGAATATAGTAAAGACGATAATGCGATTGCAATTAAAGTAATCCCTTAACCTCCATATAAACAGTTATAGTTAAGTGAACATACTTAGCTATAACTATTTCCTTAAGATATATAGCCGCCTACTACACCCATTGGTACGTGTGACCAACAACGGCATAAGCGGTGTATATGACCTCATAAGCCAAACACACTAACTATGCCACAGTTTGAAGCTACCACACTCAAAGCCAATATAAAGCTAATACAAGGGGATGGCGTGTATAGCGAATACGGTAATGTATTTGTATGGGGAATTGTGGTGTTGTTGGGGGTTGTCGGGTTTAGGCTAAAACTAAAAGATAAAAGAAATATTTAAAATTAAAGCGCGGTAAGATAATTATCGCACTTTAATTTTAAGTTTTTACTTCGGTCATATATTTTTTAATTGCTTTACTCTTTCACTTTATCTACAACTGTTTGCACATTTACAACTTGGTTCACACTCCCTTGAATAACCACAGTCGCTGATATTTTATCTTGAATGGCTTGTCTGTTTGGGTCCCAATACACTTGTAAAAAGTGAGCGTCTAGCGAACTACACCTATGTTTTAAAATTCCAGGGTAACAAGCTGTCGATATCGGGCTCAGGCTGGCACAGTTCATCAAGGCAAGCACAGATGTAATTAAATGGGATTAGACCATTTAT
>NZ_MTQB01000027.1:0-52202 GCF_001974855.1 Pseudoalteromonas sp. SK18
TATGCTATGTTTGTTCATGTTAGCCTCTGCTGTTTAGTTATTTGACAAACTAATTATGGCTCTGGCTTTGAATTAAGCTAACCCACGAAAAGCGGAGGCTAACACCGTGTGGGAGTCATTATGTCTAGGTGATCGAATGGGATTGTTCAGCATATTCAAAAGGAAAAAACCAAAGCCTGACTTAGAGTTTGAAAATTATGCTCAGGAGGTAATGGCCGATTTTCAAAGAAATGATTTTCTTGGCAAAGCAGCTGAGGCCGGTCATAAGGCTAAGGCTGCGGTTAAAGAGATGCAATATGATAAGGCTTGGGGGTTTTATCAAGAACAAAAATCATTCTATATGCAGCACGCTAACCGATCAGGCTTTACGGCTAACCAAGTTCTAGCGCTTGACGCTAGCGTCCATGAAGATATGGCGAATATTTTAAGGCTTGAAAACAAGCACGAAGTTGCATTGGTTAATATCGTGTATTGGGTTTTAGCTGGAGTTGATAGGCCTATCAAGCGACATCAACAAAAGCTTAAAAGCTACTTCAATAGGTGCAAACTGAAAAATACTGAATTACCCGAGGCGGAGAGAATTATAGCCACTAATACAAAATTGCCAGAATTCACGCTTGCAAAGTCTATTGTCTCAGAATGGGTGTCTCGTGGGTAATCACCTAACAAATCAAGGCAGCATCGCCCTTCGGGCTGGACGCGCTAACGCGCGCCGCTGCTTGAGGCGTTGCCGTTCTCTGTAAATGTGGTACTTTCAAATCAATAATACCTAGCGGCTTGGTTAGGTTTAATTATTTTTGCTGGGTTTATTGCACTCAACCCAACTAATTTTCAACTAACTTAAAACCTTTCATCTTTAACCTTTTACCTCTAAATTCAGCTGTAAACCCCCGTTACATTTTGATTAAAAAAGCCACACCTCAACATGTGCTAAGGTGTGGCTTTTTACAGCAGCTATAACTGAAAATTAAGCGACATTTGCTGCTAATAGTTCGTTACGTACTAACTCTGCGCCTTTGCTTAGGGCGTTGAGCTTACCGTTTGCAATATTGCGGGGCAGGGGGGCCATGCCGCAGTTGGTGCAGGGGTAGAGTTTGTCGGCATCTACATATTTAAGTGCTTCGCGTAGAGTTTTGGCCACCTCTTCAGGGGTTTCTATAGTATTAGTGGCTACATCGATTGCGCCCACCATTATTTTTTTACCGCGTACGAGTTCGAGTAGCTCTATAGGTACATGTGAGTTTTGGCATTCTAGCGAAATAATATCAATATTCGATTTTTGCAGCTTAGGAAATACTTCTTCGTATTGTCGCCACTCGGTACCAAGGGTTTTCTTCCAATCGGTGTTGGCTTTAATGCCGTAGCCGTAGCAAATATGCACGGCGGTTTCGCATTTTAACCCTTCTATAGCTCGCTCAAGGCAGGCTATGCCCCAGTCGTTTACCTCGTCAAAAAACACGTTAAAAGCGGGTTCATCAAATTGAATTATGTCGACCCCTGCGGCTTCTAACTCTTTGGCTTCTTGGTTGAGTATTTTAGCAAATTCCCATGCTAGTTTTTCACGGCTTTTATAGTGATCGTCATACAGGGTGTCGATCATGGTCATTGGCCCTGGCAATGCCCATTTAATTGGTTGGCTTGTTTGTTGGCGTAAAAACTTTGCGTCTTCAACAAATACCGATTTAGTGCGAGACACAGGGCCAACCACTGTGGGTACGCTGGCGTCGTAACGGTCGCGAATTTTAACTGTTTTACGGTTTTCAAAATCAACGCCATTTAAGTGTTCAATAAAGGTGGTTACAAAGTGCTGGCGAGTTTGTTCGCCATCGCTGACTATATCTACGCCTGCAGTTTGTTGCTCGTGCAGGGAAATACGCAGGGCGTCGTGTTTGCCATCAACCAGCTCACTACCTTGTAATTTCCACGGTGACCATAAGGTTTCGGGCTCAGCAAGCCATGACGGTTTTGGCAAGCTGCCTGCTGATGATGTAGGTAATAGTTTTTTCATAATAAATGCTGCCTTTAATTTTGTTGTGTGATTAAGCGATACTTGCCGAGAACTGCTGCAGCACTGACTGATAAGGCTTAATAAAATGCTGCTCAGTAAATTTACCTTGCTCTACCGCTAATTGACCTCGCTCTGCGCGGTCATACACAATTTGCGTTAACGAATGGTCGTCATTTTTTAAATTCGGTTTATAACGGCTACCAGCGGCGGCGTTGGCGTTATAAATTTCTGGACGATAAATTTTTTGAAACGTTTCCATGGTGCTAATGGTGCTAATTAGTTCAAGGTTGCTGTAGTCGTTAAGTAGGTCACCAAAAAAGTAAAACGCTAACGGCGCAACGCTATTAGGTGGCATAAAGTAGCGCACTTGTAAGCCCATTTTTTTAAAGTATTGCTCTGTTAACGACGACTCATTAGGCTGATACTCTACGCCTAAAATAGGGTGTAAGTTTTCGGTTTGCTGATAGGTTTTGTTATCAGACACGCTTAAACAAATAACCGGTGGCTTTTTAAAGTGCTGTTTATAGGTATTTGAGTTTACAAAGCATTTAAACAACTTGCCGTGTAAGTCACCAAAGTTATCGGGAATGCTAAATTGCGGTTTGCTTTTGTTATGCTCAAGTAGTAACACGCTAAAGTCGTAGTCGCGCACATACGATGAAAAGTTATTACCCACCATGCCCTCAATTCGCTCGTTGGTTTGACGGTCAATAATATTGGTTTTTAATACCTCAATTGACGGAAATGCCTGGCCACTGCTAGTAATATCTAAATCAACCGAAATGATCTCGAGCTCAATCTCGTAACGATCCCCTTGTGGGTTATCCCAACTGGCCAGTGCATTAAAACGATTGTTGATCATTTTTAGGGTATTACGCAGGTTTTGTTGGCGGCTTTCACCCCTAGCTAAATTAGCGAAATTGGTCGTAATTCGTGTGTTATTTGACGGATGGTAGTTTTCATCCAAGTTAGTGCTTTTAATAGTAAATGTAAGATCAGTGCTCATAGCCGTATCCTTTCAATTTGAGTTGTTACTGCTTTTATCAATGACACATTACTCGCTGTTAAAACCAAACTAACGGGATAACTGTAATGGTGCTTTGCAGAGTTAATAAATTTATACGCGCTATGTAGCATGAAGAAAAACGGTATTATTTCAGGTAAAACATGAGCCAGATTCATTCTTAACAAAGTTGAATGGATAAATTAGGCTAGTAGACGCTCCCACTCAGACAAAACCCACTTTAGAAGTCTAGATTTCTAGATGTTTTTACGGGTGTTGTGATTTATTCATACAAAACGTGAGTATTATTCAATGCTCATAAGTACTTAAAGTCCAATTTGCATAAACGGTTGTTGATATACTCGAATAAACTTAGGTGAGCTTAAGCGCTTTATTAAGCAGCTCGCCGTCGCAGAACTTTCCACAACATAAGAAGAGACAAAAGGAATGAGTGATTTAATAGTGTTAATTATATACTGCGCCATATTAGGTAGCGGTGTTGGTTTTTTAGCAGGCCTTTTAGGGATAGGGGGCGGGCTGGTGATTGTGCCCATACTCAGCATGATATTACTGCACTTTAATGCTTTGCCACCTGAACAAGTAGTGGTGGTTGCCATTGCGACCTCACTGGCCTCTATTTTATTTACCTCGACCTCGTCGGCTATTGCGCATCATAAAAATGGCAATGTACCATGGAATATTGCACCTTGGGTTATGGCAGGCGTTGCCTTTGGTGCGCTTATTAGTGGCTTTATAGCTGCGCTGTTACCCGAGCATGTAGTGCGTTTGGTATTTGCTGTAAGCGTGGTGCTAATTGCATTAAAAATGATTTTTTCAGGTAAGAATGACTCAGCAATAGCGCGCCCGTTACCAAACAAAGGGTTGCTGAGTGTTTATACGACCATAACCGGTGGCTTGTCTGCCATGATAGGTATTGGCGGCGGGGCAGTATTAGTGCCGTTACTGACGTTTTTTTCTGTCGATATGAAAAAAGCCATTGGCTGCGCCTCGGCCTCAGGCATTGTGATAGCCCTGTTTGGTTCAATGGGTTATATCAGTTCAGGCAGCCAGTTATTTAGCCTAAAAGAAGGATTTGCAGGCTTTGTATATTTGCCCGCTTTATTGGGTATTGTATGCACCTCATGGTTTACCGCACCACTCGGCGCTAAAGCCACCCATTATTTGCCAGTTTCAACCATAAAGAAAATATTTGCCGGCTTATTAATTGTAATGGCAATCAATATGTTTACTCGATAAGAGCATTTATATGAGCCTTAAAAAGACGCGGCATAAAGCCGCTGCTACCGTATTAGCTACTAGTAGCAGCGGGTTCACCCCGCGTCGAGGTTAAATAATAGCTTTTAGCCCCCCCGTAACCCGCACCCCGACGCCCGTCAATCTTAAAACGATTAACTAAAATCTACGTCATTTGCGCGTGCTTTATAAATTCGTCATAAATACTGTCTTTAATGAGCCTGTCGGGTGTAAAGGCATAATAATGCTGATAAACATTATCAATTGTACCAATGTAATTTACGCCGTAATGGCGCTCCACTTCGGCTTTTACCAAAATAGGCGCAGGGAATATCCCAAACCCTTGCTCACCGAGTGATTTCATTAATGCGCTGTCGTCAACATGGCCTGCTATTGTCATTTCAATCTGTTGCTCTTGCAGCCAATAATAAATAGCACGCGCGACGGGGCTTTCTTTTGCGGGGAGCACTAAAGGCTTGTTGTTTAAAGACTGCGGAAACTGCTTATGTAATTGCGAATGCCATGTTTCGTTACCAAAAAGAGCGATTTGGCTTTTGCCTATTTCATGACAAAACGCCTTAAATGACAAGGTAGTATCGAGTGGTTTATCAGCTAACACTAAATCGATCTTATGAATCGCCATTTGTGCCAGCAGCTCATCTTGTTGGCCATCAATACAGTGCAAGTTGGTAATACGGTCGTTATTAATTAAAGGCGCTAGCCACTTCGACACCAGTGATTTAGGCAACACGTCTGAAATACCGACCTTTAACGTTCGTGAGTATTGCGTGGTATCACCTTGCGTGGTTTCTAGCCATTCGTGAGCAATAGCAAACATATCATTGGTGTATTGCTGAGTTACATGGCCAAACTCCGTTAACTGTAGGCCCCGCCCTTGGCGAATAAATAGCGGTTTTCCTAGTCGTTGCTCTAAGTTAGTAATTTGCGAGCTGACCGTTTGCGGCGTTAAATTAAGTATTTTACTCGCCGCTGCAATACTGCCGTGCTTACTTACTTGCCAAAAATAATATAAGTGATTGTAGTTAATGTTGGTAATCATTCGAAAATACCTGTTATAAAGTAAGAAATAATCAGCTTTTTCCTTTGCTACTAAGTTAGTAGATTACTGTCATGCCTGCAACATAGTTACTATTAAAAGGTGTAATTGCATGAAGCTAAAACTTACAGTTAAAAACAAGATAATTAACGCAAGTGAAAAGATGTCGCTTTTGAAGTTGATAAAAAGCCAATTGGCAAAACATGCTTTAAATATTCGTAAAGTAGAGATTCAAATAAATGATCTTTCGAGTGAGCGCCACGGCACTTTGCAGCAATGCAAAATTAATATTCTTTTGCCTGGGCTACCCAGTATTAATGTAAATACAAAGGGAAGAAGTATGCTGCAAGCGATAAAGCGGGCACTTAAAAGTTTGCAGCACATTCTCATTAATAAGTATCAACCTTCGCAACCAAGCTCTTAATATCGCACTTGTAGTAGCAAGGATGCTACTTTTTTTATACGACTCTAATGCCAGCCATGTTTAGTAATAAACGATTCACTTATTACCTGTTGAGCCTTTAGCGCATTGCTATTGAGCAAAGCCGCCTTTCTTTGTTGGGTTTCGTTACACTCTACCCAACTTACCGTAACTAAAAATCTTTGACCTTGTTCCTTTAACCTTTGACCTCAATTGTAAACCCCCGCACCATTTTGATTAAAAAGAGAGTTAAATTTTCAATTACCTAAATTCATAGTTATTGTGAATTTATTAGGTTCATGTTTATTAGTTTAATAATTCACAAAATACTGTGAATTTATCCTTTAGTGAGTTAACTTTCGCTATAATTCACAAAATATTGTGAATTATTAGCTTTCCTGTACTATTTTTACTATTATTCACAAAACACTGTGAATTTTGGATGGGTTATGGAAGTCACGATAAAGTCAGCAAAACAATTAGGTAAATTGGCAAGTATAGTGAGGAAAAGCCAAAAGCTTGATCAAAAAACTGCGGGAGATTTCTCCGGTATTAGTATTAATACAGTGAGTGACTTTGAAAATGGCACAGGTTCGTTATCAATCGGCCGCGCGTTTGATTTAATGGAAGCTTTAGGCTTAGAAGTAAAAATAGACGTGGTTGTACCTCAACATGATGAAAAGGCTAAAAGTAAATTACTAATGCAAATCCAGAACATGGTGGCTGAGCATGAATAATAGATCACTTAATGTTTATGCTGGCAAACAGCTCATGGGCCAATTACAAGATAGTAACGGTTTTTGGTCATTTAAATACGATCAAGATTGGCTTAACTCAGCTAATAAATTTGCAATAACTCCCAGCATTCCATTACAAGAGCAAGTGATTCTGGATTCTGGTACTACGCGGCCTGTGCAGCAGTTTTTTGATAATTTACTGCCAGAAGAAAATGCACGTGAGTTATTGGCAAAAGAAGTGAAAGTGGATCACGAGGATTCATTTGCTCTACTTACTGCATCCGGCATTGAGTCTGCTGGTGCTTTAACGCTATTACCAGAGCATGTCGATTTTCCAAGCCCTAGTGCAATACCGTTACCTTTTGCCGAGCTATCTAGGCGAATTAAAAACTTACCCAGAGCACCTTTAAATATCCGCCAAAGTAGCCGTATGTCACTTGCTGGCGCGCAGCATAAAATGCTAGTTATTAAGCTCGGCGATGAATTATTTGAAGGAAATGAAGGCACACCTTCAACTCATATACTTAAACCAGATCATTCTGAGCCAGACCAATATTGGCAAACGACATGCAATGAATGGTTTATGATGAAACTAGCAGGACGGTTAGGGTTGGATGTACCCAATGTAGAACTCATTTATACGCCCGAGCCGGCCTATTTAGTTGAGCGCTTTGACCGTATAGGAAGTTATCCTGATCAAGAGCGTAAGCATATTATAGATAGTTGCCAGTTATTAAGTTATAGCAGGCACTCCAAATATTCTGCATCAACGGTTGAAACATACCAAAAAATACTCAATAACGTACGGCCTAAAGCGGCAACGGCCATCAAGTTATATCAATGGGTGATTTATAATTTATTAGTCGGGAATGGGGATGCGCATTTAAAAAATATTAGCTTTTATTACGAAAACGGATCTGCGCAAATAACACCGTTTTATGATTTATTAAGCACCATTATTTATGTTCCAGAAGGTGGTAACCCTCTAGAAGAAGCATTATCCGTTCCTATCAATGATAAAAAACGTTTTTGTGATGTTACTAAAGCAGATGTAATCGCTTTTGCAAAAGAGCTCGGTATTCCAAACTCTGCCGCAGTAAAGCAACTAAGTTATTTTGTAAATAATATAGAGAGTGAATTTAGCAACTTATACCTAGAACTTGTGAATATGCCATCTGCGGATGTACGCGCAGCGGAATTAAGAATGTTAAGACAAGTGCAGTTTTTAGTGGTTAAAGAAATGATTGGGCGGCTGAGTTAAAACAAGGGAATGAGGGTTAATGAAAGCTCCTCATAAACACAAAGTTTTAGCCTGTTTTGATAAATAACTTTTCATTCAGTATGGACTTCCTACAGTTAGTGTTGGGTGCTGTTGTACTTCAACCAAAACCTTTGACCCCCCCGTTAAATTTTGATTAAAAAAGAGAGTTAAATTTCAGCCCCTAAATCCATAAAACTTAGATAAAAAAGTAACTCAAAGTCGTAACAAAGCACTAAATTTGGGTTTTGATTAATAAGCAAGTGTCTACCTAATGCCAAACAGATTTATTTACTCGAGAAAATTGAGGTGGATAGAAGATACTGTTAAGGTACTTTGAAATAATAAAAAATGCCTAACTAACGGCTAAAACCTCCTCCACCTCATAGGACGTTATCTGCTTAATTAAAGTGTTGATGTTCAAGTTTAACTAATGAAGCAAAAATGGAAAATTTCACCAAACTATTAGCAGTTACACTTTATATATTTTCTTTGTCTGGCTGTACTTCAATTGGCAGTTACGTCATGTCAAACCCCGGTATCTATCTTTCTGAAGCACAGTTTATAAAAGCAAAACCTAGCGACATTGGCTTTGAAAAACAAAAATTTTGCTCTTTTAGTACCACTCAATGCATTACATATCTGACTGCTGAACCTTATCAAGCAGCCGAATTTTCGCAAGAGAGTTCTGTTTATTACAACCTTCATGCAACTGGTAATAATGTAGAAAATACAATTTCACACAGAATGACACCAGATACATTTAATCGTTTTAAAGGCACTGCTTTATTACTTCATGGCTATGGGGGCAGTAAAGAAGCAATGATGGCCTCAGCTATCTATTTTAGAGCGATTGGTATGAACGTTATTATTCCAGATCTTTTTGGCCATGGTGAATCAACTGAAGCATTTGTATTTGCAGCAAAAGAGCACGGCATTTTAAATGAACTGCTTGCTGAATCACTTTTAAATCAAACAAATAACCAGACTGTTGTAGTCGGCCATTCTATGGGAGCACTTACTGCAAGTAACTTATTATCATCAGAATATGTTGACGCTGCTATTTTACTTGCCCCAATGATGAGTTTTGACGTTGCAGCTAAGGAGTACTTACCTTATAAATCGCCTTTGCTTAGTCATTTTTTTCATAGCGAGATTGATAATATTGTTAACCAGGCAATGTTTGAGGCAGGAGTAACCATTCAAGAAACAAATTTATTGCCTAAATTAACTGAGACTAAAAAGCCTGTATTGTTAATTAACTCAGATGTTGACTCTCTATCCCCCCCGGCTTACTTTTCATCTATACAAAATGAGTTAGTAAAAAAAATAACTTTTAATGCTCGCTCTCATTCAAGTTTAATGGTGTTTGATCGTGATGATGTTATCGAAATTGAAAAATGGCTAATAACATGGTGAGCCTTCGCTATTTTAGATGACATTGAGTGTATAAGTCATTTTTTATTATTGTCGGGTTTCGTTGCACTCTATCCAACTTACGCTTTGTAAACCCCCGTTACACTTTGATTAAAAAAGCCGCATACTAATAATTAGTGTACGGCTTTAGTATTTTATTTTTTAAAGCGATTACTTGTTTAATAAGTGCTTTTCAAAAAAGTCAGCCATCATAGTATGGTAATGCAAGGTGGTGCCTTTGCCTTCACGTAAGCTGTGTGAGCGATTAGGGTATGAGAAAAACTCAAACTGTTTGTTGTGCTTAACGAGTTCGTCAATTAAGCGTTCTGAGCCTTGATAATGCACGTTATCATCGCCCGTACCGTGAATAAGCAATAGCTTACCGGTTAGGTTTTTAGCAAAGGTAATCGGGGAAGTGTTATCGTAACTCTCAGGATCGGTGTTTGGGTTGCCCGCGTAACGCTCTTGGTAAATGGTGTCGTACAAACGAATGTCCGGCACGGGTCCTGAGGCAATCCCTACTTTAAATTTATCACCATGGCGGAACAATAAGTTAAGAGTTGAACTACCGCCTCCTGAGTGTCCCCATACGCCAACGCGGTCTGTGTCTATTACATCCCAACGTTTGGCCATAGCATCTAGGGCGTCTACTTGGTCTTGCACGGTAATTGAGCCAATTTTTTTATAAATCGATTTACGCCAATCGCGGCCTTTTGGTGCACGTGTACCACGGTTATCAACCGATGCTACAATAAAGCCTTTTTGCGTTAACAGTGATTTATACAGGTAACTGTTGCCTTCCCAGCGGTCTTGCACGGTAGAGCCCCATGGTTCGCCGTATACGTAAAACACAATTGGGTATTTTTTACTTTTATCCATGTTCTCTGGGAACATAATGTAGCCGTCAAGCTCAGTGCCATCTTGCGCGTTTACTTTAAAGAACTCATGCTTTGGTAAGCTTTGCTCAGCAAGCTTTTGTTTAAGCTTTGTATTTTCAACTAAGGTTTTTACATTACTATGATCTGCCACTTTAATGATCTCTTTAGTCGGTGGCGTACCAAATTTAGAGTAAGTGTGCATTGCCCACGAGGCATCTTTTGACATGTAGTAGCTGTTTGAGCCCTCAAACTCAGCAGGTGTGACCCGTACCGGTTTGCTGCTGCCATCAAGCGGTGTGCTGTATAAATAACGCTGACCAGGATCGTTTGGCGAGGCAATAAAATACATTACGTTTTTGTCTTCATTGATGGAAAGCATATCAATAATGTCGTAATCGCCTGGGGTTAGGTCGATAATAGTTTTGCCATCGCGCGATACACGGTAAAGATGACGCCAACCGTCGCGTTCGCTATGCCAAATAAAAAACTCACCGTCTTTTGACCAGTTTGCTTTATAAAACCATTCGATAAACGCATCGTCTTTGTCTTCTAAAATCTTGGTCAGTTGCTGCTTTTGCCAATCAAACAACCACACTTTGTTATGGCTTTGTGGGCGGTTTAAGTCTTGGATCATTAACTCATTACCAGTGCCTGCCCAGCTAATACGCGGAATATAACGGTCGCGGTTATCGCCTTCAAGCTCAGCCCAACGGGTTTGTTTATCAGCAAGGCTTACCACACCAACACGCACGGCAGAGTTGGTTTCACCGGCTTTAGGATAAGGGAATTCTTTTAGGGTAGGGTACAGTTCGTCAGTGTTGTTGATCATAGTGAAAAATTTAACGTCACTAGTATCAAGCTGCCAATAGGCGATTGATTTGTTGTCGGGGCTCCAACGAAAACCATCGGCAATAGTAAACTCTTCTTCGTATACCCAATCAAAATTACCGTTAACAATGGTGGCACTGCCATCGGTTGTGAGCGCAGTTACATCGTTACTACCAACCGCTTGCATATAAATATTGTTGTCGCGTACGTAAGCCACTTTTGAGCTATCTGGCGAGAACTTAGCAAACATTAACTTAGTTGGCTCAACGTCTTTACCACCTAATTGCTGTAATTGGTTTGTCTCAAGGTTAAGTAACCAAAAGTCGCCTCTGCTGCGCGAACGCCAAACTTGCTCGCTGTTGGTAAATACCATCAACCATTTACCGTCTTTTGACCACTGATAGCTTTCGATTGCAAATGGCTCGTCTGCGCCCTCTGGCAACAGCTTTTCAAACTCAACCAATACTTTACGGCCTGTGCCGTCAGCATTGTAAAATACAATGTCGTTGCCTTTTACGCCGTGCTCTTTTTCGTCATCGGCGTTGTTATCATCTTCTTTTTCGCTTTCGCGATCTTCAAGCACAGTGTAGCCAGTACCATCGTCTAGCCACTTAAAGTAAGTGCTTCGCTGGGTTTTAAATTCTTTATCTTTATAAATTTGCGTTAGGCTTAATGGGTTATTCACGGTGCTCATCGCTGCATTATTGTTGGTTGTTATGCTGGTACTTGAACATGCTTGCAAGCCTAAGCCCGCAACAATGGCCAGTGCCAAGCCCGATATTTTGATCAGATTCATTATTATTGTTCCTTGGGTCTGCTGACCTTTATAGATTAAGGCGCTTATTACATTTACTGTAACAAAATAACCTACACAATATCAGCATGCTTAACGCACAAAGCTATGGTTTAAACCCAAACTTTTATAATTAATTACCATGCTGGATTTTTAAATTCATCACTGAGCGTGTCGATTAGTGCTCTTACTGTTGCCGATAAATGCTGACGAGAAGGGTAAAGCACATATATTTTCATTGGGTTTAATGTCCATGGCGCTAATACACGCTGCAAGCGACCATCAAGTATATATTGATTTGCCAAATACGTAGGCTGTACTGAAATACCACCACCGGCTATGGCTGCATGAAGTAATGTGGTGGCCTCGTTTGCACTTAAATTGCATTTAACATCAACAGATTGAAACTCATCCCCGTTGTGTAAATGCCAAATATATCGGTCGAAATTTTTATAGCCTAAACACTGATGAGTGCTTAACTGTTGTGGTGTCTTTATTGGCGGATAATCAGTAAGGTAGCTGGCTGAGGCCACTAATATAGATTCACACTCGGCAATAGGTTTACCTATTAACGAAGGATCAGGATTGGCTGCAATACGTATTGCCAAATCAACACGTTGCTCTATTAGATCTGTGGTTGAGTCTTCAAGATCTATGTCTATTTGCACGTTAGGATGACGTTTCATAAAGCGTGTAAATATAGGGGCTAATTGCGCAAAACCTAACGACATACTGGTCGCTACTCGTATTTTACCTGACAACTGTTGCTGGCTTTTTGTTTGTTCAACTAAACGGTTAGCCTGTGCTAACCATTGCTCTATTTCGGGTAAACAGGCCTCGCCGGCGGTGGTAAGCGTTACTTTACGGGTAGTGCGATGCAATAAGCGCGTATTTAACCAAGCCTCTGCCGACTCAATATGACGAGTAACCATAGGGCGTGACATTTCAAGGCGTTCTGCGCTTGCTGTAAAACTGCCTGAGTAGGCAACATCCACAAAAACCTGCGCTGCGGTGAGTTTATCCATAGTATTTGTACGATTTTTGAAACAATGATGCTAATTATTGGTTGTTTTTCTGAACATATCAAACCTTTATTATGCTCGCATTAACAACCAATGATGAGAATACCATGAACCTACGCACTCTTTTATTAAGTACACTATTAGCCAGTAATATCTCTATTGCAGACGAAACCCCATTAACCCTTGATGTGTATAACGCTGACAGCAATAGCTTTCATGTTAATGCCACGCTGGTTTATGGCCGTACCGATGCAATTTTAATTGATACCGGATTTACCAAAGCAGATGCACTGCGCATTGCCGCCAAAGTAATTGACTCTGGTAAACAACTAAAAACTATTTTTATTAGCCAAGCCGATCCTGATTACTACTTTGGCGCTGAGGTGTTACAGCAGTTTTTTCCTGAAGCAGAGGTTATTACTACGTCCGCAGTGCATCAAAAAATAGCAGCAAAGCTTAAAGGCAAACTTGCTTTTTGGACTCCCAAAATGGGTGAGAACGCACCAAAAAACCCCGTTGTTCCTAAGGTATTTAATGGTAATAGCTTAAAAATAGAAGGCCACAGCATAGAAATTCGTGGCACAGAGGGTGAGCATAATCATCGTCCTTATTTATGGATACCTGATAACAAAGCTATTTTAGGAAATGTGGCTGTATACGCTAATGTTCATTTATGGATGGCCGATGCACAAACTCAAGCAGAGCAAAATGCATGGGCAAAGCAACTTAATGAAATGAAAGCACTCAACCCTGACGTGGTGATCCCTGGGCATATGAAAGCAGGCACTCAATTAGATGCTGCAAATATTGATTTTTCAATCCAGTATTTAAAGGATTTTGCACACGCTAAGCAAAGTAGTGATAGCAGTAAGCTGCTGATAGATAAAATGACCAACTCATACCCAGAGGCTGTATTACCTATGGCTCTTAGCATTGGCGCTAAAGTTCATAAAGGCGAAATGAAATGGTAATTGCTTACGCTTAACCACTGTAATAAATACAGTAGAACCAAAAAACACGCCTAGCAAAGTCTGGCGTGTTTTTTATTATTGCCACAAATACATACTGGCTCGCTTATTGGCAATATTTAATTCAAATACCTCAGTGCTTGCACACATAGCAGCGCCATAGCATACATGTAGCGGTAACAAGTGCTCTTCTCTGGGGTGATTAAAGCGTGCAGCTGGAGCTTGCTGCCATGCTAATAATTGCTGTTCACGCTGTTGCTCGGTTAATGTTTGATCTGCGACTGTGCTTACCAGCCAATTTTCAAATGCCTGATTTTGCTGATTAACATCGCTTGATTGGGTAACACCAAAAGCGCGCATATTATGGAAGGTAAAGCCTGAGCCTATAATTAATAAGTTCTCGTAATCAATACTTTGCAACGCTTTACCAATTTCAACATGCATTAACGGATCGAGGCTTGGGTGCAAGGATATTTGCACACAAGGAATATCGGCCTCTGGGTACATAATTTTTAACGGTACAAACATACCGTGATCGTAGCCACGCTGTGAATCGAGTTTTGAGTCAATATTATGTGTTGCGAGCGCCTGCTGTACTAAATTAGCAAGTTGCGGCTGGCCAGCACAAGGGTAAGTTAATTGGTACGCCTGCTTGGGAAAACCATAGTAATCGTAAATAAGCGGCGGTGAAGAGTGCGCCGTTATACTAATTGGTTGAGCTTCCCAATGCGCGCTGACTATTAAGATAGCAGAAGGCTTTGGGATTTTAGCGGCAACTTGTTCTAAGCAGGCTCGCATTTCTGCATGGTTGGCATTACCTAATAATGGCATTGGGCCGCCACCATGTGAAATGAAAAAAACGGTTGGGCGTTGCATGTGATTAATCCTAAAGGACAGGTATTATTATAGTGCCTGCGCCGTTAGTAAATAACTAGCCACATAAACGCACAACCTCAGTGCGCAAATATTATGTGCGGTGATTATTCATCTAGCTCTAAGTGAGCACGTTCAACGCTTTCTTGAGGTAATTCTTTTTGCACCGATACACCCAGCTCTTTAAATTCTGAGGCTTGTTTAATTAAGTTACCTTTACCCCGGTATAACTGAGAAAATGCTTTATCGTAGGTTTCTTTGGCTTTATCGAGCTGTTTACCCACGCCTTCCATACTGGTTAAAAAACCGTTGAGCTTACTGTAAAAACGCTCAGCACGATTAGCCAGCTCTTTTGAATATTTAGTTTGCTCTTCAAAGCGCCATAACTGCTTAACAATATTTAAACTGGTTAGCAGGGTAGTAGGGGTAGCAACCAAAATGTTTTTTTCGATTGCTTGCTGGTAAATGTCGCTTTGGTATTTGAGTGCTTCTACAAAGGCGGATTCTATGGGTACAAACATCACAACAACTTCCGGTGAGTTTATTCCTGGTAAACGGTCATACGACTTACTAGCTAGCTCATTAATACGGGCAGTTACGGCATTTACATGCTCTTTAATCGCTTGTTGAGATTCCAGCTCTGTTTCGGCATTTACATAACGGGTATAGGCATTTAACGATGTTTTTGCATCAATCACTAAGTGGCGTCCTTGGGGTAAGTACACCACTACATCAGGGCGCAAACGGCCGTCTTCGGTATTAAACGACACTTCTCGCTTGTAATCGGTGCCAGCGCGCAGGCCTGCGCTATCAAGCACGTTTTCTAGCATGAGTTCGCCCCAGTTACCTTGGGTTTTCTTTTGCCCCTGTAGGGCATTACTGAGCTTATCTGCCTGTTCGGTTATGGCTTGGCTTTTAGCTTGTAAATGAAGCAGCTCCGTTTTAAGTGCAGCACGTTGTTGTAAGTCTTCAACGTGAATCGACTCCATTTTATCTCTAAAGCCTTTTAGCTCACCTTGAACCGGCTTGAGTAACTGCTCTATGCTTTCTTGATTAAGGGTTTTAAATTTTTGCGACTTTTCTTCTAATATTTGGTTAGCTAAATTTTCAAATTCTTTTTTAAGCGTTTCTTTACTTTGCTCTATGTGAGCGAGTTGCTCGCTGAAATGTTGCTGCTTTTGCTCAAGAGTAGTGCGTATATTATTTAGCTCTACATCGCGCAGGTTGTATTGCTCTCGCAGGGCGGTAAGCTCGGCTTCGGCTTTACGCCAATATTGATTATAAAGTTGGCTTTGTTTTTCTTGCTCGGTTAAACGGGTTTTAAAGTGCTGCGACTGATCCCGTTGCTCTTGATGAGTAAGCCCTAATAAATCGTGCTCTTCAACCAACGCGGCATATTGGCTTTGTGTTTGCTCATGCTGGCTTTGTAATAACATTAACTGTTGTTGTTGCTCATTTACTTGGCGCTTTATTTTTTTGCTTAATTGCATTGATACAACACCACAAATAGCCATGCTTGTTATAGCGCCAGCACTTACACTTAACCAATCTAAATGGGATAAAAACGAAGTAAACATAAAATAAACTTTTAAAATTTAGTGACATGCCATCATAACGAATAACGCTCTTTAGCAGTAGGGGTAACGCACTAAATTAAGCGCATAAAAAAAGCCAGCTATTAAAGCTGGCTCAATATTACTTAATCAGTAATCAAACAGGGAAATCAACATGAAACTTGTATAACAACACATCACTACAAGCATAATAGTAGACGCACTCTGATTAAATTAGTTCAAAATAATTTTAAAAAATTGAATTTAAAGCATAAAAAAAGCCAGCTATAAAAGCTGGCTCATTATTACTAATTTAGTAATCAAACAGGGAAATCAACATGAAACTTGTATAACAACATTTCAACTACAAGCATATTAATAGACCCAGCCATTATTGATTAGTTCAAAAATATTTAAATAAAATGAACAGGCAAAAAAAAGCCAGCGCTAAACAGGCTGGCTCAATCATTACTATGACTAGTAACTACTATATGGGATATCAACATGAAAGCTTGGAGAAACTGCAATTTTACCAAGCTGTATTAATAGACGCTCGCAATTTAAATAAGTTCAAAAAATTATTATTAATTTTTAACTTTTAATTAAAGACAACATTTGTTGTTCATCGAACTGGGTAAAACTCATTGATTTTTCAGTAAATAATGCATCTACAAGCGCTTGTTTATCTTGCTGCATTTGAAACACCTTTTGTTCAATAGAGTTAGCCATAATCAATTTATACACAAACACCGGATTGGTTTGGCCAATACGATAAGCACGATCGGTGGCTTGCTTTTCAACGGCTGGATTCCACCACGGATCAAAATGAATAACGGTATCGGCTTGGGTTAAATTAAGCCCTGTGCCACCTGCTTTTAAGCTAATTAAAAATACCGAAGTAGTGCCACTAGTGAACTCGTCTATCACTTTATCGCGATGACGTGTTTGCCCAGTTAACATGCTAAATTTAATATTAAGTGTATTTAAGCGCTCGGCAATTAAATCAAGCGCAGAGGTAAACTGGCTAAATATAATCACTTTACGACCAAGGCTAAGCATTAAAGGTAAATGGCTTGATAACCATTCTAACTTAGCACTGGCTGCGTCGGTTTCTGGCTCAATCAGCTTAGGGTGACAACAAATTTGGCGAAGTTTTAATAGTGCCTCTAAAAAAGCGAGTTTACTTTTTTGTACGCCTTGTTCGGCAAATAAATCAATGAGTTTTTCTTCAAGCGCGTGAGTTATGCCTTGGTACATGTCTTTTTGTTTAGGCTCAAACTCAAACTCTTTAACAAGCTCCGTTTTTTGCGGCAGTTCTTGAGCCACTTGGGCTTTAGTCCGGCGCAAAATAAACGGCATAATTAACGCTTTTAGTTGCTCTGCACGTTCAATGTTACTTTCGCGCTCAATAGGACCTTGAAAGTGCTGCTTAAAGTGCGCCTGAGAACCTAATAGCGAAGGCATAGCAAAATCGAGTAACGACTTTAATTCAAATAAATTGTTCTCAATTGGGGTACCGCTTAAGCAAAGCTTAAAGTCGGCATTCAAACGTTTAACTAACCGCGATACCTGTGCCGTATCATTTTTAATATACTGAGCTTCATCAAGAATGATGTTTTCAAAATACAGGGGCGAATAATAAGCAATGTCACGTTTTAATAACGGATAGGTGGTTAATATACACTGTGCTTGCGCCAAATGTTTTAACGCATCATTACGGTGCGCACCAAAAATAGTGGTCACTTTTAAGCTTTTAGCAAACTTGTTAATTTCGTTTTGCCAATTACTTACTAAGCTTGTTGGACATACAATAAGTGTAGGCCCCGCTTGCGGAGTATTATAAGAACTGGCTAAATAGGCAATCACCTGCAAGGTTTTACCCAAGCCCATATCGTCCGCTAAAATACCACCTAACTGATTACGCTTTAAAAAGTTAAGCCAAGCCACGCCTTCTTGTTGGTATTCTCTTAGTACCACAGAATCGTGTAAGCCATGAATGGCAATATTGGGCGATAACAGCGAATCGTTATTTAGTTCATCAAGGTAACGCTCTAATGATGGGTCGTGTAACTCTACATTAATGGCTGTGTGCTGAACTAATTCAGGTAAGTATGAAAGCGGAATATTAAATTCGTCGCGCGTTTTAATAAACTCAAATCGCAATTTAAATTCAATTAATAAATTAAACGCGGCTTTATCTATAACTCCAAATTGACGACCAATAGGGTAATAATAAAACAATTCACTTTGACGATTTAACGATTCATACAGTTTATTATTTACATTAAATAAGGTGGCCACTTTGGTGTCGTTTAGCACTACTTTGCTATGCATTTGATGCCCAGCGGCTCTGTTTACATGCAGAGAGATTTTGCTTTTAGCATCGGCAACATTCACCTTACTCATTGATACTTGCCAGCCACGTTGCTTAAAGCTTGGTAACACCTCATGCGCTAACCAGTGTAAATGAATAGCCGATTCCTGACTAAAAATAAACTCACTGTGTAAACCCCCTTTACAAAAATCAAAGCCCAAATTAACCAGCTCATTAGTAACGGTGTTTTCGAATGCACTATTTATAAGTTTTTCAGGCGCCGTACCTGCTAAGTAATTTTTATTTTTATACTTAAACGATAACGAAATAGCCATAACTGAGCCCGACATGCTAACTTTAAGCACGGCATTACTTAACGACTTTACAGGGCTACTAGGTGCATTAGTTGGGTGCGGAATAACACCGGCGCCAAAATTATCAGCAAGCTGCTTATAAATTCGGTCAAAGTTAGTATCGTGCAGTGCAGGTATGGTTTGTAGATGCGCTATTTCATCAGCACTGAGCGGCGTGCGAATACGCCCTAACTTATATTTATCTAAATCTAAATAGATAGGTGGTGTGGTTTTAATTAACGCCCAATTAGGAATTTGATCAAGATGAATTTTTAACTGAGTAACTTCTTTTTGTTTTTCCCAAACAAAGTTCAGCGGTAAGCCGGGTTGCGCTTTTATAGGTACTCGCGAACGCTGTAAAAATAATCGTTCTGTGCCTAATAATTGCTGTAACGCGTTAAAACCCCATTGTCCTTTAAGCTCAATATTACCCACCGCATTTTGCGAGCGGATCCAGCTATATAATCTAAAGTCACTTTCTAGTAAGTCGCTAGGGGTTACAAAGCTATTAAGCTGTTGTTCGGTTAAATTGCGACCTAGTGCATAGTTATTATTTTTATCGTAGTTGGCAATTTTAGGCGTTAAGAATACTTTGTTGTTTTCTATGTCTAATACAAACAGTAACACTTGCGATGGTTGAGCTTGATCGGTGTTTTTAAGCGCACTGAGTTCGCTAAACCAATCATTTATAAAATAGTCTTCGCCGTATTCACCTGAATGTTCAATTTTTAGTTTTAACAAAATTGCAGCCAAATGGCGGCATTTGGTTTTAACATTACAGGTACAATGGGTATCGACCGAATAACCAGTTGGTAATTTGCTGATCTCAATTCGTTGGTTAAAGGCGATGCCCTTATCACCTTGTACCGTAGAATCTACCACAGAAAAATCGGCATTATGTTCTAACCAGGTGATTTGACCATTCTTGTAGTAAGACTTTCCTTTGGCTAACACCGTGGGTTTAAACAATTTTTTTATGAATCGCTCAGAAAGAGGAAACTGGGTAGCCTGCTCATTTTTAATTTCTTCAAAAATAGCCATTAAATCATTTTTTGATAAGTTAGCAGACATGTTACTCAAAGTATTAAAATTTAAAAACAATTTTTCCAGTATATGCCTTATCAGCGCTGAGCTAAAGCAATATTATTTTTAAAATAGACTGGTTGGATCTGATTGGTTAGTAAAAAAATGGTTTATAGCGACTGTTTAATTTTGCCCACTAAAAAAGCACATTTAAATTACAAAATAAAAACAATCAATTAACTTTATAAGGGGGATTTAGTGAGGTATAGATCAGGTTTTTACTAACAAGGTAGTAAATTAATCAACTAGAACAGATTTAGTTAGTAAAAATACGATCTTTGGTGGTTTATCGGGCTTTATTTGCTTTTTTATGGCTTGATAGATCAGGTTTTTACTAACTAATTAAAGGGGCTAGATCACGATTTAACTAACCTAGCCCCTTTACAGATCACGATATTACTAACTAATTAAAGGCACTTAATAGTTTAGTAAGTTGCTCTAAGCGCTTGTCTGTCATCACTTTATTATTAATTTTTATTGAAACGTCACCACTTTTAAGGTTGCGTTGCACACTAATAAAGTCGTTTTCAAGCACAGCCTCACGCTTTAATGCTGTTTTAGGCTCTGCGGTTAAATATTTAGTGATCAACATAGCGCGCTTGTCGTCGGCTTCTAAGGCGTTAACTTCATCATTGCTGGCAAGTGCAACAACTAACTCGTTAAATGCAGCCTCGTCTCGCTCCTTTGCGTTAATCAGCTTTTTAGCGACTTCTCTCCCTACATGATTAGCAGTTGGGTAAAGGGCTATAACATCGGCAGATATTTGCTCATACGCTTTGATAGCATCAGCAATCGCGGTGTGCGATACCCCTTCAATAACGGCAATTTCGCGGTACGAACCTTTTTTGCCTTGTTGAATGAGCTCATCTCGAGTTTGCTGATACGCTTGGCCTAACTCCCATAGACTAGGGGCAATGTATTGATCGGAAGAAACCGCTAACACTTTGGCATCTTGATCAGTAAAATCACTAGAACTCAAAACAAGATAGTCTGCACCAGCCAAAATACAGGCTTTACGACGTCTTGAACCTGCAAGAACGAGGCTCATATCACCTTGATCCCAAAGTAGGGCAGGGTGCTGATTGCGACCATCTTCTTTAATTGCAGGAAGTATATCGGATACCGACTTTTCGTTTAAAAGCGCTTGTACACGGCGATTTTTGCCATAAACCTGAGTCGATTTTTCAATCTCGTTATGTGCAATCACTTTACACACTAAGGTGATTTCGCGGTTAGGATCGCTTGGAGCAGGCATACGAATAACATCGCCAGCATTGGCTTGCTCTAAAAGAGCGTCTAAGCTGCTACTGCCAACAGCGGTTGCAAAGGGATCTAAGCGGGTGTCATTTTTACGTTTTTTAGCCATTTTTAGTCAACATCCTTACTTAGGCGTATTTAATTTTGATTGTGTAGATTGCCAATTTGAACGAATTAGCATTTCGAGTTCATCGACAACATCTTTGATATTTTCTTGAGCGCGCATTAACGATTCTCTACTCGCTAAACTATCAGACGCTTTTTGATCAAAAATGGTATTAAACGAGGATGAACTCGCGGTAATTGCTGAACTGTGATTAATAGGGTAACTCATAACTTGGCGACCAAAGGCACTTCTTACGTCTTTAACAATGTCACGTTGTGAGTGATTGCCTTTTACATAATTGGTAACCAAAAATTGCATAAAGTCCCAACCATCGTGACCAAGAGCTGCAACGGTATGATAAATCTCACCTAAACGTTTTAAATATTTATTATTAGCATCAAAGTCTACCGCTTCAGGATGAACCGGTATAAGCATCGCTGTAGAAGCCATTAATGCATTATAAAACATAAAGTTAAGAGTAGGCGCTGTATCAATTAGTAAAATATCAAATTCATCTTTTACTGGCTCAATAACACGTTCTAACAGCTTATGGTAATGGCGAGTTTGCTCATAGTTTGAGGTGTCTTTAAGCAAAGTTGCAGTTTCGTGTTCAAAATAAAAATCATCCATACCTGAGGGTAAAACACGAATATTAGGAATATGAGTTGGTAAAAAAGAGTTTGAAACAAATTCAGGCCAGGTTTCACCTTCTTCAAGATCAATGCAGTCACGCATTAAATCACCAACAGTAATTGGATCGGGCTCAGAAGATGGGAAAAAGCTAGATGATGACCCCTGCGGATCTAAATCGATAATACCAATTCGGTAACGCTTGATGTTAGTAGTGGCAAGTGCTGCAGCAATATTAACCATGCTGGTTGTTTTACCACAACCACCTTTTAGTGAATTTATAACAATAACTTGGAGTTTGTCGGTTGGTGCACGGTGATCGGGCTTAATGTCCATGATATCGGCCATGGCAAAAATATTAACCAACGTATAAGCGTAATGACCGTTTGCACCGCGTTTTATGTTTAAATCGTCAAAGTCACCATTGTCATGGCGTCTTTTTAAGGTACGATTATTACAACCAAGTAAATCAGCAGCGGCTTTTTGGGTGTAGGTTCTTAATTCTTTTTCTTCAGATTTAAGATGGGCGCGGTAATGTTGAATACGTCCTTCTAGTGATTTTTCAGCAACTTCTGCGGTTGCTTTCAAAAGTCGGTAGGTATCTAGCGCATTATTGTTGATAGACATACTTTATTCCTCAAAGTTAGGCGTTTAGTATAATGTCCATTCAATTAGCTGTAAACAACTATTTAAGACGACATGTGTTTTAAATACATGACATCTAAAATAATTTTACGCCTTTAATATTGCTTAGTATAAATAAAGAAGTTTAAGTATGGTTAAATATATAAGGTATTAAAGGCTAAGGGCTTAAAATTATCATTTAACTACATGATTTACATGAATAATACTTAAAAAAGTGGATCAGCATTGTACGTGGTTAAGATCAGATCCTTATCTACTGGCAGATCACCTTTATACTAAGCAAATATTTAGCAGCTTAGTTACGCACAGGTTAAGCACTGAGTTACTCACAAAAGCATCGCTATAGATCATGTTTTTACTAAGTAAATTATAAAGTTATGCACCCACCAACAGAGATAATAAGCGGTTTAATTAGTATAGATCTGATCTGTAGTAAGTACAGATCAGATCTATGCTAACTCGAACTAAGCTTATCCACAGGCAACAAATTTTTTGTTTAATTTGTCGTGCTAAATATCAAAAAAAACACTTTGCAATGGACAAATTTATTATTCAGTTAGTAAAAATTCGGTTTATTAAAGCCTCGTTAGTATAAATGTGATCTGAAACCTTCTGTTTTGACTTTTGCTTAGTAAAATACTGATCTGAGCATTTTATTTGAAGTCAGATCACTTTTATACTAACTTAAACATTTAACTTTTGTGGCTTTATGTGTTGTTATTAGCTGTCACAATAAAAACGGAAATAAAAACCATGAGCCGAAAGGTCAACATCTCGGTAGATAACTTGCCCGATACACTTAGGGGCCAAATTCACGGGGTGGAAAGTGCAATTGATAACGAAAGCCTAGCACTATTTACAGATAATAAAGATGTGCGAATTTCGATAGAAAATGCAGCCCATGGGTTACGCGCTTACTCTAACACATTTAACCATTATGATCTGTGGGGACGCTTTGTTCGCTCAGGACATAAAAAGCTGCCACTTGAAGAAGCCCCTAAAAAAACCATTATTACGCGTAAGATATCTGAGAAAGTAGACGGTATTTTATACGATGGTGAAATTAAAATAACACCGGCTGTGGTAAGTACTCGTAAAGATGGTGAAGACGTTGAATACCTAGTTTGGCCATCAGACAGAGAAGAAAAAGTTGAGCGTGCACTAATTCGCCTTGCTTCAAAAGGTAAAATAGTAAAAATTAATTTTAAGTCCGGTATTCAATATGCCGTTGTGTTTTCTATGAACGAATTAGCACAAGAACTTAAAGCGGTTGGTCAGTCTATGCCTTATCCGCAAATTAAAGAATCGCTTGAAGCATTGCAAGGTTCAAAACTTTCATTTAAATATTCTGCAACCGACACTAAAAACTCTGATATTGATGATTCGTTTTACGAGTCAAACATGAACTTTTTATCGTCTTTACACTTTAGCGGTAAAAAAGGCCAAGGCGGAAATGTTAAATGTGTGGCGTGTTTAAATGCGTTTGTTCATAACATGATCGATAACCTTGAATATAAGGGCTATTATTTTAATAGTGCTCAAGAATTAAAGCGCGGATTATCGCGTTGGATGATGTTACGTTTGTATCACTTATGGCGTTATGCTGCCCCAGGAAAAACGTATCATTTTAGATTGTTGTCTATTATGGAAAAATACGGCTCTATTTATTCAACCGATGATATTACCGAAAATAAATTAAAAGCACTGCGTCGTGATATGACCACCACGATGAAAGACTTAATTGAAAAAGGGGCAATATCTGAGTACAGCATTACCAATGTAAAAGATGATAAAACGGGTAATATTGTAGATTACACCTATGAAATGCATCCATCTGATCAGTTTTGTGATGAAATTCTGGCATTAAATAAACACAACAAGCGGATAGAGATACAAGGTGGTAAACGCATTGTTGAAAATGCAGTATTAATTGATGAAGATAAGCTGGAAGAAATTGTAGAAAAATAATTATATTAATTTTTACCAGTAGTTATATTAAAGGCCACATAATGTGGCCTTTTTAACATAATTACTTTGTTACTTGTTCTAAATATAAACGGTCTACCAGAAAGTCATACTCACGTTTTCGTGGATGTGATAACGGTTTTTCGTAACTCGGCAGTTGGCCATACTTCACATCGGGTTGTGGGTTTATAAGAATAAAAGGTAAGGCTGCACTAACATGGTAACGATTTTGAGCCGTGTATCTAACATTAACTTGTGGGCTAACTCGGGTAGGGCGCCTAATTCGTAATTTTTCTTTTTCACCTAAGCTGGCAACCCGAACTTGTTCTTGAGCAACCAATGATTGCCACTTTTGCTGATCAATCATTCTTGGGTTTTTATACCCAGCGGATTTTTCAAGCATTTCAAGAGCCATCTTCTTTGTGAGTGTTTTAGTGGCGTGTTTATGCATCCAAGTAAAACGAACTGAAAAAGGGGATTCGCTTTCGCTATGAATTTTACGATAAGCGGCAAGCGTAATTAAATTTGGCATAGCATTATGCACGGCTTCAAATCGAGCATCATTATTGTCTATCGCTAAAATACAATTTTTAAATGCCGCTTTTGCATTATTAACTTGAGCAATGCGATCAATGATGGCTTGTTTGTTAGCATCTTGTATTATTAATAAACCAGGGTGGCGTTTTAATACGCGACTACTCAGCCCAGGCTTTTTATACATATCAGAAAAAGAATTTAAAATAGCCTTATGTGCTAGCTCTCCTGTAATTTTAGATACTGCAATCGACTCGGGAATTATATTTTCATCCACACTGCTTATTTCAGGTAGTTGATAATATTCGGCCTTAGCAAATCCACATTCTTTAAGCTCTTCAATTAACCTAAGCGTTAACTCATTGAGTAAATCAAACTGGCTTCTAATTTGAACTTTTGTAACCATAACACCACCAAGAACACATCTTACTATTACACCATTTTCGCAAATAACCTTTCCCTTTGGTAGTTCTATATTTAAATATTACTCTATTGTTAAGATTAAACTTATATTTAAATCAAGTATGATGTGTTCTTTCCTGTTGGTATGAACATTTAGATAATAATATTTTCTAACTTACTAATAGTTATATATAAACGCAGTATAAAGGAGTGGGTATAAACCAGCAGAACTACTCAGCTAGCATATATATTCGAAACTACATAACTGACGGCAGATATATTTAATTTTAACTGTAAAGTTAAGAATACGTATAGGTGATTTAAGTATGATGTGTTCCTCCGTTTAACATTATCTTAAACAGCTTAGCTAAGTGGCTACAAGCAAAGCTAAATAAATACCACTCTTACTATATATCTTATTGTTTTTTAATGCTTTACGTTTTTTTATTTAAAAATTTATTATCAATAAAACAGCCAAATCTGGGCTTGCAGTCCTATTTATATTTACCTAATAACTAAATAATTGGTAAATAGTGTATTTAGTCCTTGAACAAAGGACGCTGCATACGTTAATTTCAATACATCAGGTAATAGGAATGAGGAATGAACATGCAATCGTGGAACCCAAATAGCTGGAGAGAACTGCCAATACTGCAGCAGCCACAGTACCCAGATCAAGACGTATTAAAATCAGTAGAAGGCCAGCTTAAAAGTGCACCGCCTCTAGTATTTGCAGAAGAAACCAGAAGTTTGTTCAAACAACTTGAAGATGTGTGTGAAGGCCGTGCATTTTTACTTCAAGGTGGTGACTGCGCTGAATCATTCAGTGACTTTAACGCAGCAAATATTCGCGATACATTTAAAACCATCTTACAAATGGCTGTAGTATTAACCTATGGTGGAAAGTGCCCGGTTGTTAAAATTGCACGTATGGCAGGTCAATACGCTAAGCCACGTTCAGCAGACTTAGAAACAATAGACGGCGTTTCGTTGCCATCTTACCGTGGTGATATAGTAAATAACTTTGAGTTTACTGAAGAAGCACGTATTCCAGACCCCCAACGTTTAATGACCGCTTATCATCACAGTGCGGCAACGCTAAATTTGCTACGCGCTTTTGCACAAGGTGGACTTGCCGACTTACATCAAGTTAACCGTTGGAACATGGGCTTTGTTGCTGCTAATCCACAAAAAGCAAAATACCAACAACTTGCAGACAAAATTCAAGACGCGTTAGAATTTATGGAAGTGTGTGGTATTAATTCAACTATAGCGCCAAGCTTAAAAGAAACTGATTTATACACGTCACACGAAGCGTTATTACTAGGCTACGAAGAAGCATTAACACGTAGAGACCATTTATCAGGTGACTGGTACGATTGTTCAGCACACTTTGTTTGGATTGGTGAACGTACTCGCCAGCTAGACCATGCTCATATTGAATTTTTTAAAGGTATTAAAAACCCAATTGGCGTTAAAGTTGGACCAGGTATGGACCCAGACGAGCTTATCCGTTTAATCGATGCGCTTAACCCGGATAATATCCCAGGCAGATTAACACTTATCACGCGAATGGGTGCGGATGTATTACCAGAGAAGCTCCCGGCGCTAGTGCGTAAAGTACAGCAAGAAGGTCGCAAAGTAATTTGGAGCTCAGATCCAATGCATGGCAATACTGAAAAAGCCAGCTCAGGTTACAAAACGCGTAGCTTTGATAATATCATGCGCGAAATTAGCCAATTCTTTGCTGTTCATAAAGCAGAGGGTTCTTACGCAGGCGGTGTTCATTTAGAAATGACCGGCCAACATGTAACAGAGTGTACTGGCGGTGCATACGGTTTATCTGACGATGACCTTGCTCAGCGCTACAAAACACAATGTGACCCACGCTTAAATGCTGATCAAGTATTAGAGCTTGGATTTTTAGTAGCTGATTTACTAAAAGATGCGCGTAAATAATACCCGCTCATAAATACCAAAAGCCGCTTTTATTTAGCGGCTTTTTTGTGTATTAACTGTGATTACGCGCTTAAATCAAACATTAGTTTGTTAGTACTTACGACGCTCAAGGCCTGTATCAGAAATGATTTTTGCTGAAATCTCTTCAACTGAATGGTGAGTTGAATTTAAATGTGCAATTTTATGTTTTTTATACAGCATTTCAACTTCGCGCACTTCAATACGACACTGCCTGATTGATGCGTATTTTGAATTTGCCATGCGTCTGTCTCTTATTGCAGCCAAACGCTCTGGATCAATAGTTAAGCCAAACAGTTTATGCTTATAAGGCACTAAGCATTTTGGTAAACCTTCGCTTTCTAAGTCGTCTTCGGTTATCGGGTAATTGGCTGCTTTAATGCCATACTGCAACGCTAAATAAAGACTGGTGGGTGTTTTACCACTTCGACTAACGCCAACTAAAATAATATCAGCCTCAGCAAAGTTTTTAATATTACCGCCGTCGTCATTCATTAAAGCATAGTTAACTGCATCAATTCTAAAGTCATAACTTTTTTCGTGTATTGAATGGGTTCTATGTACTTTAGGTACTGGGGCAACGTTTAATTCACTTTCAATTTTTTCACTATAGGTTGTTAAAAAGTCATACGAGACAGCATCTGCAGAGCGAATAATTTCCGATAATTTATGATTCACAAAAGTAAAAAACACTAGAGGCTTCTCACCTTGCTTAGACGATGTGGCGTTAATAAGCGCTTTGATTTCATGCGCTTTTTCTTCGGTTTCTACAAAAGGAATTGTTTTATGATTAAATTCGACAGGAAATAAAGACAAGGTCGCATGACCAAACACTTCAGATGTGATTGCTGTGCCATCTGAAATATAAAACGCAGTTCTCATAAAGCCTCTTTTTTATTACATTTAATTTTAAAATAAGTGTATCACGGTTTACGTGAGGACGTTTGCCAGTGTAGAATGGGGGCGACCTTTATAAAAGGTTTTCTTTCTTAACTCTCACAGTTAGTACTACAATTTGTTTTTTGGAGAAAGATCCGTGCAAGAATACGTTCTCTGGTATCAAGAGCTTGGTATGCAAGATGTTCCTCGAGTTGGTGGTAAAAATGCCTCACTTGGTGAAATGATTTCAAACTTAGCTAACGCAGGTGTGCAAGTCCCAGGTGGTTTTGCTACTACCTCAGACGCTTTTAACGAGTTTTTAGAACAATCAGGACTCAACGCAAAAATTCACGACATTTTAGATACTCTTGATGTTGATGATGTAAACACACTCGCCAAAGTCGGCGCCGATATCCGTCAGTGGATTATCGATACCCCATTCCAACCTAGTCTAGATAAAGCAATCCGCGATGCATACAGCCAACTTCATGGTGACGCTTCTGCAGATGTTTCATTCGCTGTTCGTTCATCAGCTACTGCTGAAGATATGCCAGACGCCTCGTTTGCAGGCCAACAAGAAACGTTCTTAAACGTTGTTGGTATTGATTCTGTAATGACTGCTATTAAACACGTATTCGCTTCGTTATTTAACGACCGCGCTATTTCTTATCGTGTTCACCAAGGCTACGATCACCGTGGTGTAGCGCTATCAGCGGGTATTCAACGCATGGTACGCTCTGATAAATCAGCATCAGGTGTAATGTTCAGTATTGATACTGAATCGGGCTTTGAAGATGTAGTGTTTATCACATCAAGCTATGGTTTGGGTGAAATGGTTGTACAGGGTGCGGTTAACCCAGATGAATTTTATGTTCATAAACCAACGCTACTTAAAAACAAGCCAGCTGTAGTACGTCGTAACATTGGCTCTAAAGCCATTCAAATGATTTACTCTCAAGACAAAGCTCATGGCAAACAAGTAGAAATTGTTGACGTAGACTCAGCACTTTCAAACAAATTTTCGATTACAGATGAAGAAGTGCAAGATCTTGCCAAACAAGCTGTAATCATTGAAAAGCATTACGGTCGTCCAATGGACATCGAATGGGCAAAAGATGGTAACGATGGCAAACTATATATAGTTCAAGCGCGTCCAGAAACTGTTCGTTCAAACGAAGACACAAACGTAATGGAACGCTTCCAACTAAATGGCAGCAGCAATGTTGTTGTTGAAGGCCGTGCAATTGGTCATAAAATTGGTAGTGGTGTTGTACGCGTGCTTGATTCAATCAAAGAGATGGACCAAGTACAAGTAGGTGACATTTTAGTTACCGACATGACAGACCCTGATTGGGAACCTATTATGAAACGCGCGGCTGCGATTGTTACAAATCGTGGTGGTCGTACATGTCATGCTGCAATCATTGCACGTGAGTTAGGTATTCCAGCCGTTGTTGGTTGTGGTAATGCAACAGACTTAATTAAAGCAGGTCAAGAAGTTACTGTATCATGTGCCGAAGGCGATACAGGTTTCATCTACGAAGGTATTTTAGACTTTGAAGTACTTACTTCACGTGTTGACGAAATGCCTGAACTTCCAATGAAAGTAATGATGAACGTAGGTAACCCAGATCGCGCATTCGATTTTGCACGTTTACCACATTCAGGTGTTGGCCTTGCGCGCGTTGAGTTTATCATCAACCGTATGATTGGCGTTCACCCTAAAGCGTTATTAAATTTTGATGCACAAACAGATGCATTAAAAGCAGAAATCACAGACATGATTGCCGGTTACGAATCACCTGTTGAATTCTACATCGGTAAACTAGTTGAAGGTATTTCTACCTTAGGTTGTGCGTTTGCACCAGAGCGTGTAATTGTTCGTATGTCTGATTTTAAATCAAACGAATATGCTAACTTAGTGGGCGGCCAGCAATACGAGCCAGAAGAAGAAAACCCAATGATTGGTTTCCGTGGCGCTGCACGTTATATCTCGGAAGACTTCCGTGATTGTTTTGCACTTGAGTGTGAAGCAATAAAACGCGTAAGAAACAGCATGGATATGACCAATATCGAAATCATGATCCCATTCGTACGTACCCTTGAAGAAGGTAAACGCGTTATTGAATTACTTGAAGAACATGGCCTTAAACGTGGCGAAAATGGTCTTAAAGTAATCATGATGTGTGAGCTTCCGTCAAACGCATTAATGGCTGAAGAATTTTTAGAATACTTTGATGGTTTCTCTATCGGTTCTAACGATTTAACACAGTTAACGCTTGGTCTTGACCGCGATTCAGGTTTAATTGCGCACTTATTTGATGAGCGCGACCCTGCAATCAAAAAACTTCTTTCTATGGCTATTAAAACAGCAAAAGAAAAAGGTAAGTACGTAGGTATTTGTGGTCAAGGTCCTTCAGATCATGAAGATTTTGCTGCATGGTTAGTAGAGCAGGGCATTGATTCTGTCTCGCTTAACCCAGATACAGTACTAGAAACATGGTTATATTTAGCTGATAAACTCGCTAAATAAATTACCTTGTTAAAAAAATGCCAGCAGATGCTGGCATTTTTTATGGCTTAAAATGTGTGTTTTGCTAATTTTTTATCTAAATAAGCACATGAACGAGTAAGCGCTTTTTGACACCACGCTAAATAACCTCTCGCTTTTGGATAATACATAGAAAAGCACAGTAAGCCTGCAATAAAAAATATTAACGATGGCCCTGGCACCACAGCAAACAATAACCCGAGTAAAATAAACAGTGTTCCGCTGATCTGCATTAGTAGTTTTTTCATATAAACCTCATAGTAGGCGTTTAACTTGATTATAATTGCAGCTGCACATATATCGATAAAAAGAGTGTTACAAACTGTAAAATCTTCAATTTCTATTAGCCATCGCCATGATATAATTACACAAATGCATTAATAAGCGCCGCCATGATAGCAACTATTACACAACAAGATGCCGCGACCGAGCTTGTCGCAAATTATTTAAATACTATAAAAAATCAAGGGTTTACTGGAGATACAGACGCAAGTTATGCGACCAGACTTACAACGTCAACCGATAACAGTATTTACCAGCAGCTTCCGCAAGGTGTTATTTTTCCTAAAAGCGAAAAAGACATTCAAGTTGCTCTGCAAATAGCATCGCAAGACCCTTTTTTATCGTTAACTTTTGGTCCTCGCGGTGGCGGCACAGGAACAAATGGTCAATCTTTAACGCCTGGTATTGTGGTTGATTTATCACGTTATATGCGTGAAATCCTCGAGATAAATGTTGAAGAAGGTTGGGTACGAGTTCAAACCGGTGTGATAAAAGATCAACTTAACGACTTTTTAAAACCGTATGGATTTTTCTTTTCACCCGATTTATCTACTAGTAACCGCGCCACTATTGGCGGCATGATCAGTACTGATGCATCGGGGCAAGGCTCCTTAGTTTATGGCAAAACCAGCGACCACGTTTTAGGGCTAACCACGTATTTAGTCGACGGCACAGCAATGTCTACCAGCCCAATAGACATTGAAAAAGCAAAAATAATTGCCGATCAGGAATCCTTAATTGGCAAACTCTACAAAACAGTATTAGACATATCACTTAATGAACGCGACGCTATATTAGCCAAATTTCCACGGTTAAATAGATTTTTAACCGGTTATGACCTAGAGCATGTGCTAAGTGAAGACTTACAAACTTTTGATATGAGCCGCTTAATAACCGGATCAGAAGGCTCTTTAGGCATAGTTACTGAAGCAAAATTAAACCTAACACCTATCGCAGAATTTAAAACCCTCATAAATATAAAATATGACAGTTTTGATTCTGCGCTTCGCCATTCACCATTTTTAGTTGATGCCCGCGCAACTTCAGTTGAAACCGTTGATAGCAAAGTATTAAATTTAGCTCGTGAAGATATTATTTGGCATTCAGTATCGGACTTAATAACTGATGTACCAAATAAAGATATGCAAGGACTCAACATGGTTGAATTTAATGCTGTATCACCACAAGACATAAAAGATAAAGTAGACACATTATGTAAATTATTAGATGAGTGTGTAGCTAATCAAACTAATGGTGTTATTGGCTATCAGTTAACCAGCGATAAAAGCGATATATTAAAAATTTATGCAATGCGTAAAAAATCAGTAGGTTTACTCGGTAATGTAAAAGGCAGCCAAAAACCTCTCGCGTTTGCAGAAGACACCGCCGTTCCACCAGAGAATTTAGCCGATTATATTGTTGAATTTAGAGCGCTACTTGATAGCTATAATTTACAATATGGTATGTTTGGTCATGTTGATGCTGGCGTTTTACATGTTAGACCCGCGCTTGATATGTGTGACCCTGAACAAGAAAAATTACTGCGCACTATTTCAGATGAAGTAGTAAAACTCACCGCTAAATACGGTGGATTAATGTGGGGCGAGCACGGTAAAGGCTACAGAAGTGAATACGGTCCTGAATTTTTTGGTGAGCATTTATTTACACAATTAAGAAAAATAAAATCAGCGTTTGATCCAAACAACAAAATAAACCCAGGTAAAATATGTACCCCACTTGAAAGTGAAGACTCACTAGTTAGCGTTGATGGGCAAAAGCGTTCTTACTTCGACAAGCAAATTTCAATTGATGTTAAGACCAGTTTCAACAATGCAATGACCTGTAATGGTAACGGCTTATGTTTTAATTATGATGAAAACTCGCCAATGTGTCCGTCGTATAAAGTAACTGGCGATCGCCGTAATTCGCCAAAAGGTCGAGCAGGGCTAATGCGTGAATGGTTACGTCTTCAAGAGTCAAAAGATGTTAATTTACTTGAGGTAGAAAAAGAACTTAACAAAGGTGAAGTCATTACTTGGTGGGAGCGCTTTGTTCATAGCAGAGAGAAAAAACAAGGCGTTTACGATTTTTCGCATGAAGTAAAAGCCTCAATGGATGAATGTTTAGCCTGTAAAGCGTGTACTACGGCTTGCCCAATTAAAGTAGATGTGCCAACTTTCCGTGCCCGTTTTTTAAATTATTATCACAGTTATTATGCCCGACCACTTAAAGATTACTTAGTGGGTAATATAGAAAGCAGCGCACCGTTAATGGCAAAATTTGCGAGGGTTATTAATCCAATTGTAAAAACATCATTAGTTAGTGGCCTCATTAAAAAAACGGTCGGTTATGTTGATACCCCGCAGCTAAGTATTCCTGCACTCAACAAACGTGTAAACAAAGCGCAAAAATTTAATTTAGAATTACTTAAAAAATTAAGTACCGATGAACAAAATGATTATGTACTCATTGTTCAAGACCCATTCACCAGCTTTTACGAAGCAGAATTGGTTGAGAGTTTTATTACACTAATTACTCAGCTTGGAAAAAAACCAATGCTGTTACCCTTTAAACCCAATGGCAAACCTCAGCACGTGAAAGGTTTTTTGCATGAATTTAAGCTAACGGCAAAAAATGCTGCAGAGTTTTTAAATCAGCTTAATGATATTAATGCACCGCTAGTTGGTTTAGATGCGTCGTTAGTGATGTGTTATCGCGATGAATATAATACAATTTTAGAAAATAACCGTGGCGATTTTAATGTGCAACTTGCGCATGAATGGTTAGAAACACAATCGTTCAGTGCTTTAGAAGCTAAACAAATAAATACTGAATTTACCTTATTAAGTCACTGTACCGAAACGACTGCATTACCAAAAGCCGCAAGTGTGTGGAAAAATATTTTTGATCAGCTTGGTTTAACATTAAACACCACAAGTACTGGGTGTTGTGGTATGGCCGGCACTTATGGTCATGAAGCACAAAACCAAGCAAACTCCAAAGCACTTTATGAAATGAGTTGGAAACCTATTGTTGATAAAAATAAACCTGAGCAACTTTTATCAACGGGATTCTCATGTCGTAGCCAAGTTAAACGTTTCGAAAAGTTTAAACCCAAGCATCCAATAGAGTTACTGGCAAATGTACTTAGTTAATAATTTAATTAATTAAGCTGAAAATAAAAAGGCGTAACTTATTATTAAGTACGCCTTTTTATTTTGCTTATATTTATTTAGTTTTTTTAGCAAAACTATCTGCAATGGGTTTTGTACTAATACCGTGAATAAACACACTAAATAAAATTGTTGTCATGGCAATGGTCGCAATTTGAAATTTTTTTTCTATTTGTGTGTCTATTACCATTAAGGTAAAGACAATTGAGGCCAATCCTCTTGGCCCAAACCAAGCAAATGTAAAACGCTCTTTAATTGTTAGTGCTGTAAATTGCAATGACAGCATAACCGGTATTATTCTAATTAAAGTCGTACTTAATAATGCATACGTTATTATCGCTAAATTTAATTTAGGTAAAACTAAATAAGCACATACAAATCCAAATAAACACCAGATCATTAAAGAAGTAAAGTCAGCAATATGCTCTGAGTCTTCTATCAACTCTTTGCTTATTTTAGTAGTGGCGTATTTATCAAATAATAAACCCGCAACAAACACCGCAATAAATCCACTGCCATGAAAATATTGCGTAATCGAAAACACCGCCATAGCAAACCCCAATAATAAAAACGGACTTGTATTTTGGGCAAAGTAATGTCGCTTCATAGCAAAGTTTAAACACGGAATAAAAACAGCAATACTCAGAACAGCGGTTAATAATGCAATCCCCAACTCTGAGCTAAATATACTTAATGTTTGTGTTACGGTTACGGCAGACTCAGGGTTTTTCGCAAGTAAAATAAATACTAAAAATATAGGTACACACAAGCCATCATTTAAACCACTTTCAGTATTGATGCCTTCGCGTATTTTTTCAGGCACTTTGGTATTACTTAATAACCCTTTACTTAACGCCGCATCGGTTGGGGTTAATATAATTGCTACCAAAGCTGCTTGAATTAATGAAAGCTCAGCAAATAAAAATAATGCGGTAGCAATCCCGAGTAATAAGGTTAAAGGTAAAGCAATAAATAAAAGTAAACTAGGATATTGAAAACTATGCCTTAATACCCCTAGTTTTGATTTTGCTGCATCGGTAAACAAAAATATACTGAGCGTTAATTCTATAAAGGGCAGTAAAAAACGTAAGCCATTTTTAAAATGTTCACTTTCGTTTGGGGCTATAAATGCCAGCAGTATACCCCCTATAACAAAAAACATTGGGCCGGTAATTTCAGTTTTTTCTAGTTGGCGTAACGTTAAAGAATAAATTAAAAATAACACACCAATAAAAGCAATAACTAAGTACTCCATTAAATTTTCCTTTTTAATCCAGATTTAGCGCGCTCTTTAATATTTGTTTGAATATAAATTTGGTCGGTAGTGGCTATTTTTGCATGGCCTAAATCTTCAGATAAATGCTTTAATGGGCGAGTTTGAGCATCATGTGTTGCACCGGTATGTCGAAGCCAATGTGCTGTAGCGGCTTCAAGTTGTTCTGCATCATCTTTAAAACCATCATCAAGTAATGACTGCTGTGCAATATCAAAACTTTGTTGTACTAAACGGCGAATTTGCCTTACCGTCATACCACCTTGGCCACGAATTTTATGCACTAATGGGTCTGATTCATCAACACGGGGCAGGGCAGGCAAGCCTCGATATAATCGGTAGCGTTTTAAATATTCAATAAAATCATCACTTAATGTTACATCGCGTAATTTATTACCTTTACCCATAATACGTAAAAACCAAAAGCCATCGTTGTCTTGCCAAAAGTGTGACATAACTGGGGACCACTGTGGTCGTTCTGATAACTCTGATATCCGTAAATATAAACCTTTTAAACAGGCTAGGGTAAATAGGTTTCTTTCATATTCTGGTTTTTGTTCACACAGATCACGCGTTACACCAAATACATATTCCCATTGAATATCGCTCAATGTATCGGGAATTTGAATCTGCGATTGCACTACTAAATAAGGGCTATTTTTTTTAACCACAGGAACAAAGTTAGCAAAGGTTTTTTCTTCTAAAATAGCAAACTTGTAAAATACATTTAGGGCAGTGAACATCGCCGATAGTGTTTGTTGACTCGCAATAGATTCTTTTTGCATAAAAGGGCGCCAGTTTTGGTTTAATCGACGAATTCCTTGCTCATCTTTATAACGCCACTGCACCGAAGTTGATGCCCACTTTTTATCCGGCTCAACCATAAAATCAACGTACGCTTCAATATCCTCACGCTTTAAATCGAATACTGATTTTTCAGCTATAAGCCATGACCACAAATAAAAACGTTCTAATTCATTGCGAAAACGACTATAGGTTGCTTCGGATTTTCGGCCATAAACATACAAAAACTGATATAAAAAATTAAGATCGGTCTTTGATTCAGTTACAGTCAAGCTTACTTGCTGTATAAAAGAGGCTAGTTCTGGATATTCTGATTGGAGTGTATTATCTTCAAGATGAGCAATTTGATAACGTAGTTGTTTTAATGTATCGACCAGAGCAACAAGCATAGTAATAAAATATATAATAAAATAATAGGCTTATAGGTTAACTTTAAAGTCCGATACTGTCTAGTATTGGACATAATGAATTTAATATTTTAGCTCAATTGCTAGTAAATTAAACATATACCTTATTAAGGGAAAAATCATGAAAAAACTTCTATTGTTGAGCATGCTGCTGATCACTGTTGCATTAAGTGGCTGCGCTACAACTGGCAGTGCTTCACCGGCCGAAAAACGTGCTTTAGTACAAAGCATGAAATCGAATACATTAAGTGCTCTTTATGCTAAAAAGCCAGATGTTAAAACCCAAATTGCCAATTCAGCCGGTTATGCCGTTTTTGATAATGCCAATGTAAATGTCATTTTAGCCAGTTTTGGTGGTGGGTATGGTGTAGTAAAAAATAACTTAACTGGTAAATCTACCTATATGAATATGGGTGAAGCCGGTTTAGGCTTAGGTTTAGGCGTTAAAGACTTCAATATTGTGATGGTTTTTCACGATCAAGCTGCGTTAAATAGATTTATTAAACATGGTTGGGCATTCGGCGGAAATGCAGATGCTGCTGCAAAATACCAAGATAAGGGTGGCGCTTTAGTTGCCGAAGCCATTGCAGACCAAGTTACTGTATACTCTTTAACCGAAAGTGGCCTTGCACTACAAGCCGTTTTAAAAGGCACTAAATTTTGGGTAGATTCTGAGCTAAACTAAGCTCTTAAAACCCTATCATAAGTGGGCTAGTTTGTATGATTACGCCCGCTTTAATTTAAACGCCACAATTTAACATAACGTAATTTATGGGTAGTAACTATCAGCTATCAGCTATCAGCTATCAGCTATCAGCTAAAATAATTTTACGCTTATAGAATCTAATATACGATGCTTATTATTCTCTTTTCATTTTTTAATGAAAATTAGAAAACATGTATAAAACATTTAAAGCACAAAATAAAACTTAGAAAATTTATTTATCAGACCTAAAAAGCCAGCTTTTAAATATAATTAAAACTTAAACACTTTAAGATAAAGGCTTAAACTCTTTCATTTATATCACTTGAGATGGTTCTTTTAATTTTTAAAGTTAAATTAGTTATATAACTTCAAATCGAAGTTATCAGCATTTAATTTTTTATCAAACGCTTCGGCCAGTTTCTCAGTTTCACTAAACACGGTGTTCCAATATTTTATACGCGTGTCGGCATCAAGATCGGTAAAGTCGTTTCTGTCTGGGATTTTTCCATAAGGTAACCCTGCGACAAATTCTTTTGATGGGGTGATCATTACCACGTTGTCGTAATTTTGTGGCGACACTTTTCGTTTTAAATTTTTATCGAACCACCCTGCTTTTGGATCTGAATTAAAATGCGGATATAAAATTAAGCCTGGATTATTAATTTTTAAATCAAAGTGGTAATCAATAATACCGCCATCGCGGTAAATTCCTGGTGGTGAACCGGCAATATTTTTTATGCCTTGCATTACTAGTGGTATAGAACCTGATGCCAATAAGGCATCTTTTAAATTTGTTTGTGTGAGTTCAATGCTTTGTGTTTTAAACTTGTAGCTGTCGGTAATACTTAAATTACTATTGGGCGCGCCAAAAATAAAACGCTCGTACTGAGCGCCTAATAATTTACGATTAACACGGTTAAGCATATAACTTTTTGATAAACCCAAAAGCTGTATTAATTTATGTTCGCTAGCAATAAAGCCGTTAGATTTTGCGACAATAAAATGCGCTTTAAAAACGGGATTATTTATAATTTCAGTAACGCCATCAACACCAAATACATCATCTAATAATGCGCGGGCTTTTAGTGTAATTTCAGCGGGCGTTGGTTTATTACTAGAATATCGGGTTTGTGAATACGATTTTGCTAACCGCTTAATGGCTGCAACTGGATCGTTTTGTGCAAAGCAGGCTGAACGAAAAGCCCCTGCAGATGAGCCAATTAAATTAAGCGGTTGAGTACGATGTTTAAAAAATTCGCCAAATATATATTTGTCTAACCCAAATAAGGTAAACCATTTAGGCCCGCCACTTGCCCCTAAAAACGAGGTAAAAAGATCGGGTTTAAACCCTTGTTCGTTTATTATTTTTGCTGCAGTTTTACCTGCATAAATGTCGATCATCTAATAATACTACCTGTAGAGTCGCAGTTTAATGTTGTTAAAGCCAAACTTGAAAATGAATATTTATGCAACAACAACACGTTTAAACTTTAATCTTAATCCCAAATTCCGTCTTCACATTTGCCCTGCACTTTTACGTTTTTCACCTTAAACTCAGGCTCTATGCCTTTGTCTCTTTGTGCGTGGTAGTCGTTAGTAACAGACAAAATAGTCGGTGTGAGTAGTATAATAGCGATAACGTTTACCACTGTCATTAACCCTAGCGCAATATCGGCTAAATCCCATACTTGTTTTAAGGTGGCTGATGCGCCCCACAACATCATTGATAAATAAAGCAAAGTATAAATACCGCGCCCTACTTTGTTATCGAGCTTAAATAAGTGCAGGTTACTTTCGGCGTAGGCGTAGTTAGCAACCACCGAAGTAAAAGCAAATAAAGTAATGGCAGCGGCTACAAAATACACGCCACCTTGCGCTAAGTGAGAGGTCATGGCGCTTTGCGTTAAGCGTATGCCTTCCATTTCACCACTTATATCTACATCGGCTAATAAAATAATAACGGCGGTACAACTACACAATACGATGGTATCGAAAAACACCCCTAACATTTGTATATAGCCTTGCGTAGCTGGGTGGTTTGGCATTGGACTGGCACTTGCCGATGCATGCGGCACACTTCCCGCGCCAGCCTCATTAGAATATAAACCGCGTTGTATACCATTTTTAATGGCTGCCCCCATGGCGCCTGCGCCCGCTTCTTGTAAGCCAAACGCCGATAAAAATATATCTTTAAGCATGGCAGGTACTTGAGTGAAGTTAATCAGTGTAATTACCACAGCAACAAGCACAAACACGATGCCCATAACAGGTACTACTCGCTCGGCAAATCGGGCAATGGCTTTAAAGCCCCCTAAAATAATAGAGCCTGCTATAAGTGTGATCACAATACCTGAGTAAAAGGTGGGTATTTCAAATGCGTAATTGAGTGCATCAGTAATGGTGTTGGTTTGCATGGCGCTAAAGGTAAAGCCGTAACCTAAAAATAAACAGGCGGCAAACACAATAGCAAATGCACGACTGCCTAAGCCTTGTTGAATATAGTACGCAGGGCCACCTCTAAACTCGCCATTACTGTCGCGAATTTTATATACCTGGCCTAAAATACTTTCTGCAAATCCGGTTGCCATGCCCAGTATAGCAATGACCCACATCCAAAATATGGCGCCGCTACCACCGAGTGATATTGCTACAGCCACTCCGGCTAAATTACCTGTGCCTACTCGGGCACACAGCCCCGTACAGAGCGCTTGAAATGATGAAATATCGTTTTTATTACACTTACTACTGCCTTTTAGCAGGCTAAACATGTGCTTAAATTTAACTAGTTGAATTGCTTTTAAGCGTACTGAAAACCATATTCCGGTAAATAGGAGAATGTAAATAAGTACTTGCCCTTCGCCCCATAAAAGGCCATTGACACTTTTTACTACTGTTTCAAACATCACCCGTCCTTTATTTGTTATTTTTATATCCGCTTGCTTCTACATTTATATTTTTAGGTGTTTAAAACAATAAACGCACTGCACACCATGTGAATTTTATTTCAGTTATTATGAATATAAAATCACATTCATACCTTATCGTTTTTTATAAAAAAATCAATAATATATTTGTAGCTTCAAACGACGCAGCACTAAGCCTTGCGTTAAAATTATACGACCTCTTATATTTCCAACATAAGAATAGTACGCTTTGTTAAATTTTGTGCAGGGTTAGTCGACTCACTGTGAGTTTATGAACTGAGATTGGTGGTTGAGTTATGAATGCTTGGCTGGTTTTATTATTGATATGATGCGTTACAGTGTGGTAATTACGCTAGCTTGAGTTGTTTTAGTTTGATTAGTATTTTTTATTAATCCGTTAAAATTACAGGCTAAGTTTAACGCCAAAGCAATATACAGTAGGTGCATATTGCTTTGCATGCGACTTGTTAATTAGCGCTATAAACGCCCTAGTGGCTAGCTTACATTGCGTATTTCGGCTCACTGAAACGGTTTAACTCAGTATGATAGTTTTTTAAATAATCACGACCCGCTTTCAAGCCTAATTTATGATCAAATCTGAGGTCATCATTAGAGCTACCTAACAATTTGCTATGTAGCTTTTCGTTAGCAAAAATTTGAATAATTTCAGCATCATCTGGGGGATTAGCAATAAATTCAAGCTCGTCTAAGTACGCTTGTTCATGTTGTAACAAATAGTCGAGGGTTTTTGGGCAATATCCCGAAGCACTCGCAAGTGTTCTCAGTTTTTGTACCCACGCTGATTCTGCTTGAAAATCGGTGTCTACCGTTCTTATTACTACAATTTTACGGGCGCCACGATTATACGCTTCGCGTACCGGTAAAGGCGCAGCTAATCCACCATCTAAGAAAAAATCAGGGTTAGATTGAGCATCAACTACAGGGCTTTCATTTGCAGAATCAGTACCTAACCAAGGAGTAAGTTGAACACCTTGTTTATACAAAAAAGGTAAAGCACTTGAGGCTTTTAATAGTTCTCGCCAGTGTTTACCATCGCCAGTAGGAGATAAATAATACGGTTTACGATCTCGTGCATTGGTTGCAGTGATCAGCAGCTCTCTATCGCCAAGGCTATTTTTTGCAGTTTTAAAATCTAATGCTCTATTCACCTCAGTGGTTTTTTCGAAATACCAGTCTAAGTCAACAATGTGTTTACCCATTAGGCCGCGACCTAACTGAAAAAATCGTTTATGACGCGACAGTCCTCTGATCAAGCGTTTAGCGTAGCCTTTTTGACGCGCTAAATAACTGGTTAAATTTTGCGAGCCCGCAGACGTGCCTATAAATAAGTCAAACGGGTCGTAGTTTTGTTCTAACCACGCGTCAAGTACACCGGCTGTAAATATCCCTCGCTGGCCTCCACCTTCAGCAATCAATGCAGTTTTAGGTTGCATAGGCTTATTGAATGTATGTGGAGCAACATTTATTTGAGATTTCACGGTGTACCTCTTAGTTGTTAACTTAACGGATTATAGTTTTATTTTAACGTGCTTGATTAAATCCTTAAAACAGATTAATTGAATCAGTTCGATTGAAAATATAAATCACTTATTTTCACTCAATCTGTAACTTAATTCTTTATTTCGCTATTAGTTTAACAATGGTTGAGTGTACGCTTGCTTAATAAACAACTTAATTCTTTATTTCCATTAGGATTTGTAACGCTCGATGACGTTTTTCATCGTCATATAAATCGTTGGTGAATATAAGCTCATCGACCCCTAACTGATTCACGATCATTTCTAATTTGTGTTTAATACTTGCGGGCCCACCAGTCACACTTAGCCCTAAAAAGCTCTCAACATGTGCACGTTCTTGTTCGCTCCACAAACCTTCCATTGTTGCTACTGGGGGCTTTAACCACAACTCGTCGCCTCTGATCAACGATAGCACCCGCTGTTTTGAAGTGGTTGATAAATATTGTGCTTCTTCATCTGTATCGGCAGCCACTAAAGGTAATGCCAACATCACATAAGGCTTAGCTAATACACTTGATGCTTTAAATTCTCGTTTATACAAGGCTATTGCATCATGTGCAAAACGCGGTGCAAAGTGCCCCGCAAATACATAGGGTAATCCTTTTTTCGCCGCTAACTGGGCACTAAATAAACTTGAGCCTAACAGCCAAATCGGCACATTGGTGTTCTCACCAGGTATTGCTCGTACACGCTTAGTTCCCTCATATGGACCTAATAATGTTTGTAACTCGCTTACTTCATTAGGAAAGTTTTCAGCGCGGCTAATGTCGTTATTTAATGCACGACTTGTCACCGGATCGCTACCCGGGGCGCGCCCTAGCCCTAAATCAATTCGACCAGGGTATAAACTTTCTAAGGTACCAAATTGCTCAGCCACAACTAAAGGCGCATGATTTGGTAGCATAATTCCACCCGACCCTACGCGTATTTTTTTAGTGTTACCGGCTATGTGTCCTACTAAAATTGAAGTGGCGGCACAAACAATCCCTGGCATATTATGATGCTCGGCTAACCAAAAACGATTAAAGCCTAATTGGTCTGCTTTTTGTGCGTAGGCTGTACTTTTGTTTAAGGTGTCACTAACAGTGGCACCTTTCGGCATAGGCGCCAGTTCTAGTAACGAAAAAGGGATAGAAGTTAACACAATCGCCGCTCCTTAAATGCAGATAATTTAGGTGCTGCAATGCCACATACTTAAAACTAGTAACTGGGGCTTTTTATTCGTTATTCAACATGTTTTAGCACATAGATATAAAAACTTAAACTCACAGCAAATCAATGACTTTTTACATACTGCCCAACAAATGATCAAAAACATGGATTGATCCGCCATTCATTACTTGGCATAACTGATACAAAACGCATACACTGTACACTTATACAGTATGTGCGTTTTAGGTTGTGTTATGTTTGTTATTCCCATTTATATAGAGGCCGGTGTTTGCGGGTTTGAATCGCCTGCAGCGCAGTATAGTGAGTTAGGGATATCACTCGACGAGCTATTAATAAAACACCCAGATGCCACCTTTATTGGCGTTGCCTCAGGATGCTCTATGCAAGAAATTGGTATTTTTGAGGGCGACTTACTGTTAGTTGACCGTGCTGAAATTCCCAAAGATGGCGATGTTATTGTGGCAAACTTAAATGGTTTATTTGTATGTAAGCTGCTAGATAAAACTAATGCGCGGCTGCTCTCGGCTTCTGCTGCTTATAAGCCCGTGCAATTAACCGAGTCTGATGAATTTCAACTTGAAGGCGTGGTAACCCGCTCAATTAGGTTGCACCGCCAAAGCCCAGAGTTACTTTCATGTATGCCTTAGTTGATGCCGTGGCGTTTTATGCCAGCGCCGAAAAAGTATTCGACCCGGCTATTCGCTCAAAGCCGGTAGTGGTGCTTACCAATAACGATGGCTGCGTGTGTGCGGTATGCCCGATTGCCCGTAAGCTTAATATTCCTAAATTTGGCCCTTACTTTAAAGTAAAGCAATTACTAGCAAAACATCAGGTGGTTGTGCGCTCATCTAACTACGAGCTGTACGCTAATTTAAGCGATAGAATGATGAACGTTATTGCTCGCTTTTGTGACACCCAGCATGTTTACAGCATTGACGAATCGTTTTTGCACTTTAAAGGCTATCAGCCACTAATTACCGATTGGCATCAATACGGCCAGCTAATTAGGCGTACGGTATGGCGCGAAACCAAACTCCCTGTGGGGGTTGGTTTTGGACCAACGCCGACCTTAGCTAAAGCCGCGAATCATGCCGCTAAAAAGCTAACTGGCTTTAATGGGGTCGCCGTGATTGATGATGAAGCAAGCCGACAAGCTATTTTACAACGTATGCACTGCCAAGATGTATGGGGAGTGGGTAAACGTTTAGCTAAAAAACTGACGCTAATGAATATTAATACTGCGTGGCAACTGGCTGGGCAAAGTCCAAAAGCAATTCGTCGCCAATTTAGCGTGGTGCTTGAGCGCACAGTTAACGAGCTCAATGGCATTACCTGTTTAAACTGGGATGATGTGCGCCAAGACAAACAAGCTATTTTTTCAACACGTAGTTTTGGCCAGCGCCTTAGCGATCCTGATGCAGTGAGAACTGCATTAATAAATCATGCCAGCGTGGTTGCACAAAAATTAAGAGCGCAACAGTCGCTCACTCATCGTATTTATATTTTTGCGGCCAGCTCGTCACATGAGCAAGCTTTTTATAAAAAGTCAGCTATGCATCAATTTGATCCGCCCACTAACGATACCCGTGTTATAGCAAGTGCAGTATCAAAGAATTTTGAGCAGATATATCAACCGGGTATTCGTTTTTATAAATGCGGGGTCGGTGCGTTAGAGCTCAGCCCACAGCAGTTTCAACAACATACGTTATTTGAGCAACAAACCGATAACCTACAGTTAATGGGCTGCTTAGATGCGATAAATCATCGCTTTGGGAAAGGAATGCTTAGCGTGGCAAGCAGCCAACTAAACGAACGCTGGCATATGAATAGGGCTTTTTTATCGCCACAATATACAACCCGTTGGCGCGATATTCCTAAAATACAGTGTTAGTCAGCAACTTTAATAAATTCGCATTCAACACTTGGGCTATCTAAGGTGTATTTAAGGGTGTTATCGGTTAAAAAAGTAATAGTTTGTTTAATGGTTCTTTCGTGAATAGGATTATCACATCGACTCATACGTAAGCCGTTTTCTAGGCCATCAGTTTTATATTTAAGCGAGCTGGTAATAAAACAATAATTCGGCTTTTGAATAGTACGAGTGCCATTGTGTAAAGAATTAAACAAAATTTCTTTGCCTAAACTAAAACCTTGCTCAGGATCTTCAGGGTTATTAAATTGCAATCGACTGTTAGTGCACAAACCCGAGTTACTTGAAGTAACTTCGTAGTTACCCAGCTTAGTTTTTAATAGTGGAATAAAGCGAGTTTTATTACTTGGGCCAGCTACTGCATAACAGCTAAAAAGGCTTATGGTAAGTAAAACCAGTGTGAAAAATTTCATTATAAGCTCTATCCTCGTGTATCAACCATGATCAAGCACTGTGACTATGCTTAGCTATTTCTAACTATAACAGAGATTTACTATAAAAGATGCGAAGTCGTATTACTATGAGCAGCTGCGCAAAAACTAATTCATAATCGCCAACTTTACTATTAAACAAGCTAACAAACTTAGTTTTTTTACTAGGTAAAATCGTTTTAGCAAAAGACTGATTAGCAAAAAATAAACAACCAACACACAATAGAACTTTATAATTCTTCATTAAAAAAACCTAACGAGTCACAATATAATTAGCTTAACACATTAAGCCTACTTACTTATTTTTAAATTTATGCAAAAAAAATCCCTTGATAACAATCAAGGGATTTAATAGTTATATAATTAGACTGTTGTTATTTGTGTAACAACTGTACTCTTCTATAAACAAACAAAGCGGCTAAAAGTAATAAGAAGAAACTGAAAGAACCTCCTCCACTTTTATCACCTTCTTTAGGTGTTGCAAGTGCTTCAGGTACATTATTAACAGTAACGATAACACTTTGCTCTGTCTCCCCTTCACCATCAGAAACACTAAGTTTAAAGCCAAGCTCACTTGCTACAGATACATTTGGCGCAATAAACGACAATGTATTTGAATTAGCATCTTCAATTGCGACTTCAATACCTTGTGTTTGAACCCAGCTATAAGTAAGTTCAGATGACTCTTTGTCTGTCGCTGTTGCTGTAACGCTAACTTCTTTACCCTCATCAACCGATAAAGAAGATGAGCTCAACTCAACTTCTGGTAATTGATTAACGTGCATAAAGGTCACTGTATATACCTCTGTGAATTGCTCGTAACCATCTGAGATTAATAAAGTAATATCTGTAGTGAACGTTTCCTCTAATTCACCTACAGTCAGTGTCGCTTTACTATCTGTCTCTGAAGGCGCCAGTGATAATTGAGGATGATCAATACTCCACTCAAAACTTAGCAAATCACCATCAGGATCTGTTGTTCCTGACGCATCAAGCTCAGTAGTTGAAAGCTCTTCAATGGTTGCTGGAATTGTTACATCTAAAACAGGCGCTTGGTTTAAGCTTTCTTCAGCTAACTTAGCAACTAATTCAATTACACCATTAACTTGACCGTCTAAGTCAAATTCACTGCCGTCTGTTACTGCAAAAGTAAAGCAACCTGAACAAATTTGCTCGTACACGTTACCAGTTAGCATTGAAACCGACTGCCAGCCTGTATTAGATAACAAACGAATTTGCATTTCTGAACTTAAAATAGAGTTAACGTACTCTGGTATCGCAATTTCAGCCGTACCCGATGAGTTTGAAAGAGTAATGTGAATATTTACAATATCACTTTTAGCTTGAAAGTGAGGTTCTGTAACGTCTAAGCTATCAAAGTAAGTACTTAAGTGTTGCTCTGAAATAGACATATCAGCAATCATTTGCGTTACAGTAGCCTGTTTAATGTTACCTACTGACAAGTGATTAAACTCATCGATACTACGAACCATATCACCTGAATCTAAAACAGCTGAATGCGTAATAGAAGAGCTATCTAAGTAATCAACAATGCCGTCTTTATCGCCATCGCTCACACCTTCTTCAGCATCAGGAATACCATCACCATCAGTATCTAACTCAAGATCATTAAAAGTAACTGCGTCAATCACACGTAAACTAATTTGATCCGTTGCAACAGCTTCGCTATTTTGTTTTATAGTGAATGCAATGTCTAGATTGTCAGAATCTGTAAGTAATTGAGGCGTAAATGTAATATTCCACTTTGAGGGACCAATTTTATTTACAAAGTAATCACCTTGTGAAGATAGTTGGAGCTCTATTGAATTATCAGCTGCTGCACTAGGTAAATTAACTGCATTAACTTCAACAATAAAGTCTGATGAATCACGTTGAACTATATTGCTTATTACTTTTCCATTTTGATATAGATTAGTAATAAATTCAGGTTTTGCAGTTTCATTTAGAAAGACTAACTGGCTAATATCATTTCCATCGGTAAATGAATTACTTGTCGTATTAATGCGAATATTCGACGCATTTTCAAAGAACTCACGTTCTAACTCTACCTTGACAAGGCCATGCAGGTTTGTAGATATATATTTACTAGTATTATTTCCAATCAGATCAAAGCTTACTGAACCGTAAGGGCTTTTACCACTTATGAATACATCAATAACCGCATTACCATCTTGATAAACATAGGTAGTGGGCTGGATACTAACCTTAGGAAAAACACGAGCATTTACTTCACCTGTAGAAGTATTACCCGCTCCATCAACGGCCGAAACAGGAATTAAAGTATCCCCCGTTCTGAACACAAAGTTACTATTAATATCGATAATAGCCACACCCGATACACTATCGTAGATAGCATTAGAGTTAAATAATGCCGCTTTTATGTTATCAATTGAGCTGCCATAAACATTGACTGAGTAATAGTTTTGTATAACAGGTGGCGTTGTGTCAACCAAGGTTACCGTTTGAATAGCCGTAGTTTCGTTACCAACATAATCACGAGCAACCCATGTAATTTGATGTTCACCAAGGGGCAAGTAAGACCCAGAAGCAGCATAAACATAAGGTTCTAAATGTCCGTTATCAGTTGCCTCAGGAACAAAAATATTTGTAAGGTTAGTATTTTGAGAAGTTGCTTCAAGAGTAATTGGCTCTAAACTTGATACAAAAACAGGGGCTATATTTTCACCCAAGCTAGAATCTGTTGGGTGACTATCTTCACTATCTAGTACACCGTCGCCATCTGTATCTGTAGAAAGCGGATTACTCGATATCTGATACTCGTTTAAATTAGATAAACCGTCGTAGTCTGGATCATTTGATGCATCATAAGAATCAAGTGCATTTAGTCCATTCTGTGCTTCCCAATAATCTGGAATACCGTCGCCATCAAAGTCACTAACTACATCCAGCTCAGCTGTCCATGAGATATTATCAACTGAAAAAGGCATATCTACTAAATAAGGGCTCTCATATTTTACCTTAACAATATTAAAACCATCGTTTACCGGAATTAACAAACGAGAGCGATAATGCTTATTATTGTACTGAGTACCGTTAACACTAATTTGGAATAATGAGTTACTGTTTGAAAAGTAATCTAAATTAATGAACCCCGCCTCAAATAACCCTGCAATTGCAAAGCCGCTTTTACTACCTGCTGGAGAAGCATTTAGGCTTAAGCTTGATGTACCATCCGTAGACCAGTTGGTATTAAGCTGCCATTGAGTAGAGTGCTCTGCAAGCTCAGTAAACATAACTGGCAAAAGCCCTTCTTCAAAGCTTTCATTTAGCTGAGAAAAAGACTGCACAGTCGATGTTGCATCATTAGCAACGCTTTGCCCATAGAACTCTTGAATATTAGTATAACCATCAGCATCAAAATCTAAACTCGCATCTGAAGGGTCAAGTGGTAGCAAGCCATTATTAACTTCATAGCCATCACTTAACTCATCAGAATCTGTGTCAGATGAATTTGGATTTGTTCCTAGGTTATACTCATCAAGGGCTGAAAGGCTGTCAGCGTCTTTGTCAGATAGTGCATCACTTGCATCAAAACGATTTAAACCATTTAGTAGTTCCCAATAGTCTGGCATTTGATCGTTATCAGTATCGGTTTGATCACCGACTGGAAGCATAGCAAAATTATCAAGCCATACTGCATCAGCATCAGTTGATACTGATCCGTCTTTGGTATATTTGAACTCAATCTTATGCAACCCTTCACTAATATTAACTAAAAATGAAGTTTGCTCAGGTGCGTCTAAATTTCCACGTTCAGCATTACCAATAACTTCTTGGCCATCTATAGTCACGATAAAAAAGTCACAACACGATTCAGAATCAATCTTATAATCGAACGCTAAAACCCCTTCTTCAAATAAACCCGTGACAGTAAACCCGCTAAACTGAGAATCAGTGATGTCTCCCGAGCGAATACTTTGTAAGCCCTGTGTGGCAAAGTCGTTTGTGATAAACCACGGTGCACTTGAGTCTACTGACTCAGTCATCCATGTTGGAAGTGTATCGCCTTCGAATGATGTTGTGATATTTAAAACAACAGGGTAAGAGGCATCTGACTGAGGATCTGTATTTGCTTGATACTCTGTGAAGTTAGTAAATCCATCATTGTCAGCATCTTGTGACGCATCGGCGGCATCTGTAAGATTTAGACTGTTGTTATACTCCCACCCATCGGGCATTAAATCGCCATCAGTATCTGAGTTGTTAGGTAAACCGTTATTTAAAAACTCAAGAAGGTTAGATAAACCATCGTTATCTAAATCAAGCGCTGAGTCGTCAGTATTTATATCCAAACCATACGATAATTCCCACATATCTGACATACCATCACCATCAGAGTCAGGGAAACTAGGCCCAATGTATAAATTATCGATAAATACAGCATCTAAACCTTCAGACACTATAACGTCTTTAGTGTATACAAACTTAACTGTATTAAACCCAGTAGGTAATGGAAAAGAAGCCACCTTCCAATCAGTTAGGCCTGACTCATCAAGAACTAGTGCGTCGTTAATATAAACTTTAAAGAAGTCATAATTTGCTTCAGTTTCCAATAAGTAGTTAAAGTTAACAAAACGTTGTTCGTCACTTATAAATTGAAATTCAACACTCGTTTGTTGCGAATCAGTAATATCACTGCTAGTTAACACTAAGCCATCATGGCCGTCATAATCAGTAATAAACCAAGGCGTTTGAGGGGTTGAAGAAACTAAAAATTCAGGGACAACTGCGTCATCAAAATTATAAGTAGTTTCAGGAAAAACAGAAGGTTCAGAGTTTGGATCAGTTGGGTCGCTGTTGCCATAGTACTCAATTAAGTTAGCCCAGCTATCGGAATCAAAATCAAGTTCTGCATCAGCTGCATCGAGTGGATTAAATGCAAAAGTGACTTCCCAGCCATCTGGCATACGATCGGAATCTGAATCCGCGTTGTTAGGCAACGTCATGTAGACGTTTAATTCATCGTAATCAGATAAGCTATCAGCATCAGTATCAACTGAGTTTGGAAGAGTATTTGCTAAGTATTCTTCCAAGTTAGAAAGGCCATCTTGGTCCAAATCTAAGTTGGCATCATCGGCATCTGACGGGTCTAGTCCGTATAAAAGTTCCCAGTAATCATCCATGAGATCTGAATCAGTATCGACAAACTTAATATTATCGCAAATAACTTCTACTTCATTAAATGCTGAAATTACATCAAATGCATTATAATTTAAATCAATTGCAGAGTTGATTGCTCCACATGCACCATCGATAAAACCACTCGAATTAACCCAGTAGTTTTGATTTGCTTTTAGCATTATTTCAAACGCTTTTTGAGGATTCCAACCATCAGTATTTGAAAGAAGGAAAAAAGCACGGTTAAAAACGCCACTACTAAAGTGAACATCCATGCCCGGATAAAAATCGCTGGCTTTATCAATAGAAACGCCATCTAATGAAGGCGTTTCAAAGTAACGAAGGGCTGGATCTACTTTTGAAATATCCGCCCCTGATAACCAGTCAGTTTCACCACGTAAAAAATACTCTGCAGTTTCACCTGCCATATCAGAGAAAGACTCGTTAATTCCGCCTGATTGATTAGAGTAAATTAGATTGGAGTTTTGACTAGTAAAGCCGTGGCTAACCTCATGAGATACAATATCAAGTGAAACCAGCGGGTAAAATCTATCAGCGCCATCACCAAAGGTCATTGCTTGGCCATTCCAAGTGGCATTTTCCCAGTTATCACCACTGTGAACTCGCATTAACAATTGAAATGTAAGCGGTGCAGTGTTGTACCATTGTTGATACATATCAAAAACTGCGGTTCCAAATGCATGAGCGTCATTTAATGGAGAAAAAGCACCATTTATTTCCTTATGTGTATTACGATCACATGTGAATGAAAAGGCTTCACTTGGCTCAGAGCCCGATTCCATAGTGACCGTTTTTACTTTGTCATTTTCTAAAAAACAAGTCCCACCGACTTGGGTAACATTAAATGCGTCTTTATCTGTACCGTATTCATACTGGCCAATCTTTTGATTGCCACCAGGTCCTTTACCGTCAACACTTTGAATATTATCCCACAGTTCAAAAATCTGATAAGTAGATTCACTTATTAAACCAATTGGCATTGTTTCAATGCCATTTTTAGTTACTTTGAGTTCAATTAAGCGAACGTAATAAGCCTTGCCATCATGAATATAAATATAGCGTTTATTATTTATTATTTGGCTCTCAAGCGAATCATCTAATTTAGACTTCGTCAGCAAAGATTTAACAGCTTTTAACTCATCAAAAGTAGCGCTCGCTGTTTTATTCAAAGATGCAAAGTTAATGTTTTTAGCAAAAAAGCCACTAATATGTTCAGAGTTAGGCTGAACTCTAATTTGCTGACCCCATACTGGAACCCCAGAAAAGTATTGCTGCATCTTTTTAGAAGACACATTAACTTGTTGTGAAAGGCTCAATTGAGGTTGTTCTAGTTCTACAAAATAAGAACTTGCAGAAGACTTATTAGCAATAGAGGCGTTTTGATTTAAAAGTTGCTTAACTTCTTGGGTGGATGATTTATTTATTCGCTGCGAAACAGCAGCTTGAGAACTTAGCGTGTTCAAAAAGCAAAATGCTATCAATCCTGATGAAAGTGTTTTATACATAACATTCCTATGTCGTATATTATAATTATTCAGTGTTTATTCATTTAAATAACGCTCAAATGTAACATATTTGATAATGGGGAGTCATTCATAAAACTAAATAAATAGGT